>JAAETV010000060.1 GCA_024227975.1 Actinomycetes bacterium | reverse complement strand
GGCAGCCCCTGGTTCTATCTGGTCATCTTCGTCATCGCGCTGCTCGACTCAGTGATCCCCGTCGTCCCCAGCGAGACGACGGTCATCGTCGGTGGTATCGCCGCCGGGCAGGGCGATCTTGCGATCCTCCTGGTCATCTTGTTGGGTGCAGCCGGCGCATACGCCGGTGACACGACGGCCTACATTCTGGGGCGGCGCTCAGATGCCCTCATCACCCGCTGGTTCTTCCGGGGGGAATCGGGGGCCGACCGGTTGGTGCGCGCCGGTGCTGAGATCCGCAGACGAGGTGGTTTCCTACTGATTACCGCTCGGTTCATACCTGGCGGGCGAACGGCGATGACGTTCTCCTGTGGGCTGACCCATCAGCCCTTCTGGTCGTGGTTCACCCGCTGGGATCTGCTCGCCGTTTTCGTTTGGGCTGGCTATGCCGGTTCGCTCGGTTTCTTTTTCGGTGATCGGTTCGAGGACGACCACGCCGCCGCCTTCTGGTGGGCGTTCGGAACCGCCCTGAGCGTGACGGTACTGATCGAGGTCGTCCGTTACATTCGGAGCAAGGTCAGCTCCGGTTCAGCTGACGAAGAGGATGACATCAGGGTGCTGGACTAAGGATCTCGTCCAGGATGGTCACGAAGCGGTTGATGTCTTCGAAGCTGTTGTAGAGGGGGACAGGGGCTACCCGGATCACGTCGGGCTCCCGCCAGTCACAGGCCACTCCTCGCTCGATGAGTTGGTGGTAGACGTCGGGACCGTCAAGCCCGGGGACCGTGACCCTCAAGGCGAACTGGCAGCCCCGTTCGGCCAATGGTTTCGGGGTGATTGATTCGATCCGGCCGGCCAATACGGTGGCCAGGAGCTTGTCGAGATACTGGATCTGTCGCTCGGCCTTGGCTCGCAGGGCTGTCATCCCGCCGGCCTCGTCGAAGACATCGAGTGAGGCTCGCAGAGCGGCCATGGCCAGGATGGGGGCATTCGACAGTTGCCATGACTCCACCGTCAGGATGGGGTCGAATGTGGTCGCCATCTCGAAGCGGGTATCAGCCTTGCCGCCCCACCAGCCCAGCAGCTTCTGACGATTTGGATCGGCGATATGACGGTTGTTGACGAAGGCTCCGCCCACACCCCCCGGTCCACTGTTCAGATACTTGTAGGTGCACCAGGCAGCGAAGTCGACGCCCCAATCATGAAGGTCGAGCACGATATTGCCGACCGCATGGGCAAGATCGAAGCCGACCATGGCCCCGATCTGGTGGCCGGCCCGGGTGATGTCGGCCATGGGCATGACCTGGCCGGTGTAGTAGTGGATACCAGGCAACAGGATCAGGGCCAGCTCATCACCAAGGCGTTCGATGGTGGCCAGGAGGTCATCGGGGCGGATCGTCTCCTCCCCGGCCCGCGGCGTGATCAGCTCCAGCGAATTGGCTGGATCGAACCCACGCTGGCGAATCTGGGATTCGACGGCGAAATGATCCGAGGGGAAGGCCCCGGCCTCGATCAGGATCTTGTTTCGCTCCGGGGTGGGGTCGTAGAAGCTGATCAGCAGAAGGTGGAGGTTGACGGTGAGCGAATTCATGACAACCACCTCCTCCTCCCGACCGCCGACGATCATGGACATTTGTTCGGTCAGGAGCTGGTGATAGGCGGTCCACGCCGTTTCACCGGTGAGGTGACCGGCAACGCCTAGCTCGGCCCACCGATCGAGCTCGGAACAGACGGCAGCCTTGGTCATGATCGGGGGAAGGCCGAGGGAGTTGCCAACGAAGTAGATCTGGGGCCTGCCGTCAGGTCCGGGAGGAAGATGGAATCGGTCCCGAAGCTTGGCCAGGGGGTCGGCCGCATCGATGGAGCGGGCCTCGACCAGGCTGGTCTGGAGCTGCGATGGTCCCGTCATGGGGTCGGGTAACCCTCGGACTTCAGAGCCTTTGCGCTGTCCTCGATCCAGTGGATCAATTGGGCTTGCATCGGGGTGCCTCCTGGTCGGTACTAGTCCCGCCTGAGCATTCTGGCGCAACATGGCTGGTCAGGGGTAGTGTCTCGAACCAGTAGGAAGCAATAGGGCGGAGGTCCAGGATCGAATGTTGTGGCTGATAGGAACCCTGATAACCGGAGCCATCATTGGCTATGGCGGGCGCATGATCCTGCCCGGTGCTCAAAATATTGGTCTGATCAAGACGATCGGCGTCGGCGTTGTCTCGTCGGTGATCGTTGGCTTCATATTCAGCACCATCGGCTGGGGTGCCAGCATCATCCTAGGATCATTGGTGGCGGCTGTCGTCCTCTGGTTCACCATCCGGCAGGGATGGCTGAAGCCCTCCTGACCGGACCTTGGGCCGCTGAAGCCCAAGGGTTCCCCCTACCTGATGTCAATGCTTGAGAGAGTTCGAGTTGCCCCGTACCGTTGAGGTGGTGACACCGGTAACAACAAAGGGGCCGAACTGGCGCTCTGACCTTGGCATTGTGCTGCCGGTCATGGCTGGACTGGGCTTGGCCATAGCCCTGGTGTTCTTGGTCCAGGCGCTGTCCGTACTGCGAGGCTGGTCAACTCTCTACGGCTCCGAGGGGAGCTTCACGGTCAAGGAATGCGCCGTCTACCCGGGTCGCTTCTCAGACCATGTGGAGTGCAGCGGGACTTTCACTCCCACTGATGGCTCGGCCCGGACCTCGACCATGGCGGGCCCCCTCGGAGCGATCGGTTCGGTAACCCCTCGAGCCGGGGCCACTGTTGCCGCCTACCACCGGGTCGGCATCACCAGCACCGTCTACCCCTTGGAGGGCCGGACGACAGAATTGGCCCGTCTCATTCTCGGCGTCGTACCTCTCGTCTTCGTGGTCGGGGGAATGGGGACCTGGCTCGTGGGTTGGCTTCTGACCAACCACATCACCAGCAATGAGGCGGCGCCCGACCCCTTCAGCTTCACCTTCCCCCAGCGTTTCGCCATGCGTCGGGGTGGAGCCACCTGGCTCGGTGTGGGAATCATCTGGCTGCTCCTCGATCTCTTCTTCGTGGACCAGCTCCTGGGCACAGCTGGCCTCGGATAGCGGCCTGGGGGTGCTTCCCGACCTGATCGGCGGGACCAGCACTACTGTTGGGGGCTTGAGATCAGCAGATGCCATCGTGGTCGGGGCTGGAGCCGCCGGCTGTGTCGTTGCTCGCCGATTGGCCGATGCCGGCCGGAGTGTCATCCTCGTCGAGGCCGGGCCTGGTCTTCCCTGCCCCGAAGCCTTGCAAACGATTGACACTCTCGATGCCCTCACCCAACCCGATCGGTTCTGGCCAGGGTTGACAGTGGCCTCCGCCCCGCCCCGGGTCGAACACCCATACCGCATTGGACACGGACTCGGCGGGGGCACTGCGGTCAACGCCATGGTGATGACCACGGGAGACCGAGCCGACTACGACCGGTGGGATCAGCACTGGGGGGCGACCGGGTGGGGTTGGCCCGGCTTCGGGCCCTGGTTCGATGACCTCGCAACTCGCTTCAGTACCGAGCCGGCCCCGATTGGGCCCCTAGCTGGCGCAGTTCGCTCCTCAATCGAGGCCGAGGGGGGTTCCGTCGACGGGCTGAGTGCGGATGTCGACGGGTGGGGATTCACGGCCGCATCGATCACGACCCGCCACGGCCTGCGTCATGGCGCGGCCGAGGCTTTCGTTGGATCGGGGCCCGCGCTCGGATCGCCGTCGGGGGATGGGATCGATCTCATGGCGGAGTCCCCCGTGCGGCGGGTGCTGTTCTCGGCCGGGGCCGCGGTCGGTGTCGAGCTGATCGATGGATCACAGCTTGGCGGCGGCACCGTCGTGTTGAGCGCCGGCGCCCTCAACAGCCCGGCCCTGTTGAGGGCGTCTGGGGTCGAGTCGGTTGGTGATGAGCGGCCGGTCGTCGATCATCCTTCGTTCGTGTTCCCGATCGCCCTGCGTCCAGAGTTCCGTTGCCCCCTCGATCAGGCGGTGGTCCCCATCTCGGGAGTGGTGCGATGGTCGGCACGAATCGGTGTCACGGGACGGCCCCGACGTATGGCCGATCTCATGGCCTTTGTCATGGATCATGTCGGTTCGGGTCCTGATGGGAGGCGTTTTGGGGCAATCGTGTTGGTATTGGCTGATGTGGCGTCGGTTGGGTCGTTGCGCTGGACGGGCGACAAGATGCGTCTTGATCCCGGCTGGTTGAACCACGACCTCGATCGTCAGACCCTCATCATGGGAGCCCGTCAGATCGCCGCCCTCCTACGCAGCGGACCAGTGGCCTCAGCGGCCGAGGGGGTGTTCGTCGACGATGTCGGTACCAATCTCGATGTCTTCGAACGTCTAACCGATGTCGAGCTCGGCGACTGGCTGGTGACCCACCCGGGTCCGATCGCTCATCCCGGGGCCAGCTGCTCACCCGTGCTCAACGGGACGCCAGGCCCGGGCCTCGTCGACCTCGATGGGGCCGTCCGGGGCCATCGACGGCTCCACGTGATCGACGGTTCAACCCTGCCCTACCTTCCGGCCGCCAACCCCCAACTACCGATCATGGCCCTGGCTGCTCGGCTCTCGTCTGATCTCTGAGGGTGGGTCCCGCCCCATCGGTGGAGCCCCATCGGTGTGACTGTGTCTCAGGCGGCACAGATCTGGCACTGGCCTATCAGGTCGACCCGATGGTGGCTGCCGATGAAACCGAGCCGGCCCGCCTCCTGAGCCAGGGAGGAGTCCAGGGCCGCCTCCAAGGCGGAGGGAAGGGTGACGTCGAGGATGTCACCACATCGATCACAGATGAGATGGTGGTGATGCTGGCCTGTGATGGTCTCGGTCAGCTCGAAACGAGCGTGGTCATCTGAAGTCACGATGCGGTGCACGACCCCGGCTTCTTCCAGGACGGCCAGATTGCGGTAGGCAGAGCTCTGGGCCATCCGATCCTGCTCGCCGAGAATCCCGGCCATGGTCAGGGGGCCGGGGGCGGCGGCCAGGGCCTCAACCAGGAGCCGACGGTTGACCGTATAGCGCTGGTCCCGGGCCGTGAGACGGGCCGCCGTCAACCGGTGCACCTCGTATGGATCGTATGGATCGGGAGCCTGGGGACTCTCGGGCATCGAAGCACTCTAGCGCGGCCGATGGTTCTGAGAATCAGTAGGAACCATTGGTCGGTATCATGACGTTCAAGCAGGTGTGCTGCACCCGTCGTCGCACTGTGGGACCATGGCAGCCCTGCATTAGGAGGTCCACAGCACCCATGGCCTATATCGAGTCGTCGATGATCCCCGTCATCCAGGCCGACGAGGACACCAGAGCGGCATTTCTCGTTCGCGTCTATCAGCACCTGGCGTTGGCTGTCGTGGCCTTCGTCGCCTTCGAGACCGTGTTGTTCGCAACCGGGATCGCCGAGAGGCTCCATGACTTCCTGTTCAGAACGGGGGGCGTCGCTTGGCTGCTGATTCTCGGTGGCTTCACCATCGTGAACATGATTGCCAGCCGATCGGCCCACAACCTCGGCAACACGACAGCCCAGTACGGCGGACTGTTCGCTCTGGCTGCAGCCGAAGCCCTGATCTTCGCTCCCTTCCTCTACATGGCCTTCAATCAGGAAGGGGGCTCGGCCACAGTCTGGTCGGCCGCCATCGTGACCGGGATCGGGTTCGGAGCCCTGAGTCTGGTGGCCTTTACTACCCGCAAGGACCTCTCGTTCCTTCGGCCCCTGATCATGTGGGGCTCGATCATCGCCATCGGCCTGATTCTCGCAGCCGTCGTATTCAGCTTCGACCTTGGCGTCGTGTTCAGCATCGCCATGATCGGGCTCGCCGGCGCATCGATCCTGTACCAGACCCAGAAGATCGTTCGCCACTACCCCCAGTGGGCCTATGTCGGTGCTGCGGTCAGCCTGTTCGCCTCACTGATGATGCTGTTCTGGTATGTGTTGCGGTTGTTCATGCGCCGCTGAGTTGGCCTGAGGGGAGTTTGGTTACAACTATTGCAAATCTGTTTCAGTTCGGCTGTACTCTGGGTGGTTATACCCGTCGGCAGCGGTCGCCGCACTGCATCTGACGTCTACCGAAGCTCGTACCCCTGCACAACCGCCTCCACATGTCAATACTGATCGAACGGCCCATCGAGGTCGAAACAGATGCTTTGCCCGATGATGTCGAGCGTTATGACGCCG
>JAAETV010000059.1 GCA_024227975.1 Actinomycetes bacterium | reverse complement strand
GGCCTACGGACCAACTGACACCGGCCAAGCGAGCCAGGATCGCTGGAAACATCCTGTGTCGGCCTCATCGGTTCCGTCGGCGGGCCGAAGTCGATCCCCGTATGCCAAGATGAGGCGACTACCTCGTCCGATTGAGCGGACGGAAAGGACGCCGTCATGACCATCAAGACCGACGCTGTGGGAGCCGTAAGCGGGCCGAAGCAACGCAGCTGGACGTCCACCGACGCCTTGCTCTACGCCCTGGGCGTAGGTGCGGGAATGGATGATCCAACCGGGGCCGAGCTCGAGTTCACCACTGAGAACAGCCGTGACGTCGCCCAGCGGGTACTGCCAACGATGGGGGTCGTGATGCAGGCCTCCGGGTTGCCCCTGAACGAGCTTGGTGACATCAATCTGGCCATGCTGCTCCATGGCGAGCAGGGCATAACTCTCCACCGGGAGATCCCGGTCGAGGGCACGTTGGCGAGCACCTCGACGATCACTGGCATCTGGGACAAGACAAAGGGAGCGGTGGTGGACGTCGAGACCTCCTCGGTGCTAGTCGATGATGGTGAGCCTTTGTTCACTACCCGCACCTCGCTCTTCCTCCGAGGCGAGGGTGGTTGGGGCGGTGACCGTGGCCCTTCGGTCAGCGTCGACATCCCCGACTCGGCCCCCGACCTGGAGATCACCTACAGAACCCGGATCGACCAGGCCCTTCTCTACCGGCTCAACGGCGACCGCAACCCGCTTCACTCCGACCCGCTCTTCGCCGCCGACGGAGGGTTCCCCAAACCGATCCTTCACGGCCTGTGCACCTACGGATTCACCGGCCGGGCCCTGCTCAACGGTCTATGCGATGGGGATCCTGGCCGGTTTGGTTCCATGGATGCCAGGTTCACCTCCCCGGTCATGCCAGGCGAGACCCTTACGGTGCGGATATGGCGAACCGATGACGGGGCCTTGTTCCGAACCCACGGCTCCGACGACCGGGTCGTGCTCGACGCCGGCCGTTTCAGCACCAGCTGATTGGGCGGGCCCCATAGCCGGTCGACAACCCTCCGGGCCCAAAGCCCCTAGGCGCGACTGCCGACTGGTGGTCTGCTGGAGTGACCCGGCGAGAGGGAGGTCGACCAATGATGAATCCCGCAGCGACAGCAGGCAAGGCCCGGACCATCCGCTGGGTCCTGGTGGTGCTGGTCCTGGTTCTGGTGGTGACATCGTGCGCCGCCGGGGCGAATAGTGCGGTCGATGTCCCATCGGTCGATGGTGAGGTCGCCGGGTTCTGGCTGGGGCTATGGCACGGCATCATCGCCCCGATTACTTTCGTCGTCTCGCTGTTCTCCGACACCGTGAGCGTGTACGAGGTCCACAACACCGGGGGCTGGTACGACTTCGGGTTCCTCCTTGGAGCCAGTGCCTTCCTTGGGGGCTCCGGGGCCGGCGCCCGGTCCTCCCGATGGTGATTCGCTAGGACACCCTTGCCCAACTACGCACGGTGCCTCACCACGACCTCACCGGTGATGGCGAGGATTGACTGACGCCCCGCCATGGGAACAGGCACGGCGCCCGACCGGCCGGACCTCATGGGCTAGGGGGTCATGGCCAGGTGGTTGCGAATGGCCGCGGCTAGATCAGGATCACCGGCCATCACGTCGGCGACCCCACCTCGACCACAGAACACCCGAGTCACTTGCCCCAGGTCGCCGGTCAGCGTGACCTCGGGGCCGCCGGCCCCCACCACCACCTCGGTCTCAGACTCGACCGGTGCAGTGACCCGAACTACCAGCCGACCGTCGACCCCCTCCACCCGTTTGGGGAGGCCCGCCGTCCAGCCCAGCAGGACTCGGTCCAGGGAGATCTCGGCCGCCTGACCCTCGATTCGGGGTTGGCGGCCGAGAGCCCGCCTGATGTCCTGTTCGTGAGCCCAGAGATCGAAGACCCGGATGGGCAAGCTGAGCGACAGCGGCCGCTGACCGAACGGGCCCGGCACCTCCGGATCACCCTCGCCAACCTGGGCTCGAAGCTGGGCCATGCGCCGAGGCACGAGCCCGGCCAGTTCGTCGGCAATGGCGGCCACAGGCAGATCTCGTCGAACGTGGATTTGCTTCTCCATGAACACGTCGAAATCAGTGACGACGTGAGCCAGCGGAGGTAGCTCGATGTCGGGCTCCGGTGAGCCAGACAGCACCTGCTCGAGGCCCACCATGTGAGCAAGGTGATCTCGAACCGACCATCCCGGACAGTCAGTCGGCCGGTCAGCGTCCTCCTCAGTCAATTCGCGTGCCAGCGACAGTGTTGCGGCAAGTACTTCCTCGACAGCGTCAGCCAACGCCTCGTTGCTCGGTGAACTCATATCGCCATCATGTCACCGACGACGATCCCTACCGAAGCCGGCTGTGTGTCCGAGCGGCGCCCGAGTCGGCGCTGTGACGCTGGCGGCCCTGTCAGCACCCGTACTACCTTCGCCAGTAGGCCATCCATCAGGGGGAACGCGATGTCTGGGGATGAAACGCTACCCGAGGGCACACCGCCGGAGCCGACCACCGAGCGGCAGTGGCGTGAGGGCTATGAGGCGTTGGGCAAGCGTTTCGGCGAGTCCGTGCCAGAACGAGCCGTCGAACCACGCACCCGATCGGGTCTTCCCATCAGGAACGCCTATTTCCCGTCCGACGTCACCGATCTCAACGCCACCACCATCGGCGCTCCGGGTGAGTTCCCCTTCACTCGCGGCAACCTGCAGGCCCAGTATCAATACATGAACTGGGCCAACCAACCGGTCATCGGCTATGGCCTGCCCGAAGACACCCGTTCCCGAATGGACATCCTCACCGAGCAGGGCATGACCGGCTACTTCGGACAGAGGTTCTACAACCTGCTCTACGACCTCGTGTCACACGAAGGCCTTGACCCCGATCATCCGGCGGCGAGGGGTCGCGTCGGCCAATGCGGTATGGCCGTTTACAGCGCGTCCGACATGCAACGCCTGTTCGACGGTCTCGACCTGTCGCGAATCAACGTCGTGCATATCACGGACTATCAGGTTGTTCCCGTGCTGGCCCAGTACATCGCTTGCGCAGAACGCTCCGGGGTCGCCCCTGAGGAGCTCCGTGGAAACACGATGAACTATTACCACCAGTCAGCATTCTGCGGCATGAGCGCCTTTCCTCCCGAGCAGGGTCACAAGCTCGCAGTCGCCCTCATCGCCTTTTGCTCCCAGCGCATGCCCCGCTGGAACACGACCAATTTCGTCGGCTACGACCTGGAGGAGTCGGGGGGAAACGCCGTTCAGGAGGCAGGCATGCTGCTGGCCTACGGAGTGGAGCTCGTGCACAGTTGTGTCGAGGCCGGTGTCGATCCGACCGCGGCGCTGTCACGGTTCGGCTTCCAGATCGCCCAGGGCAACGACTTCTTCGAAGAGATAGCCAAGATCCGAGCCCTGCGGCGGCTATGGGCAACGACCATGTCGGAGCGCTTCGGCGTCACTGACCCTCGCGGTCTGCACGTCCGCATTCACACCCACACCTCGGGTGCCAGCCTCACTGCCCAGCAGCCGCTCGTGAATATCATCCGCACCACGCTGCAGGCATTCGGCGCTGCACTCTCTGGCGTCCAGGCAATGGAAGTGGCGGCCTACGACGAGGCCTACGCCATCCCCACTGAAGAGGCTGCAACCTTGAGCTTGCGCATCCAGCAGGTGATCCAGGAGGAGACGAACATCACCGCGGTCTCGGATCCTTTGGGCGGCTCCTACTACCTAGAGGCCCTCACCAATCAGGTCGCAGAAGCGGCCGAAGCCATCTGTAGCGAGATCGAAGGGCTCGGTGGGTACATCGCGGCCCAGCGCGAGGGATGGATCCGAGACCAGATCGAGACGGCCGCAGCCCGGTGGCGAGACGAGATCGACGCCGGGCGGTCCCGTGTTGTCGGAGTCAACTGCTATGTCGACAGTGATTCCCGAGATCCCGACATCTTCACTGTCGACCCCGAGGTGGAACGCACCGCGGTCAAGCGCATGATCGAACACCGGGCCCAGCGCGACAGCAAACACCACGCTGATGCGATGCGTAGCTTCCGCTCCGCCCTGTCACGCTTCGCCGACCAGCCAATGAGCGACGTAGGGGACCATCGCCTCGTGGAGGCGGCCATCGAGGCGGCCAGAGCCGATGCGACAACGGGAGAGATGATGGCAGAAATGAAGGCCGCACTCGGCTGGGACGCGCCATACGCGTACGGGCCGTGAACGCTGCAACAGGTAGCAAGGTGACAACCGACGACTATCGGATAAGGGTGCTGCTGGCCAAGCCGACCCACGACGCTCACGATCGTGGCGTGCGCTACATCGCCCGACGCATGCGAGATGCCGGCTTCGAGGTCATCTTCGTGACGTTTCTGCTGGCCGAGGAGTTGGTCAGAATCGCGATCGAGGAAGATGTCGACGTCATTGGTGTCTCCAGTTCGTCGCACGGGCACATGGCCGTCTTCGAAGACCTGTTCGCCGGCCTCACCGCCCAGGGGATCGACGATGTGGTCGTCATCGCCGGCGGGGTCATCGGCAAGAGAGATCTTCCCACCCTCGAGGCATGGGGCCTGGCTTCTGTGTTCGGCCCTGGTAGCTCCGCAGAGGACGCCATCCAGTTCGTCCGAGAGCATGCGCGCAACCACGACGGTTCCCCCGAATAGGCCCTGCTTCTCACCGAAGGCGGCGGCACGTCACCCAGTTGGACAGCGACAAACGTGGTTCAGGAAGCAGGAATGCTGCTGGCCAAGCCGACCCACGACGCCCACGATCGTGGCGTGCGCTACCTCGCCCCACGCATGCGAGAATCGGTGAGCTGTGTGGCGTCCCTGGCCTGCCGTAGCCTCGGTCCATGCCGACAGCAGAGGATTTCGAAGCAGCGGGACTGTATGACCCAGTCCTCGATGTGGATGGAGGTCAGTTGGGCTTGCTCCATTGGCTGGACGCTGAGGGCTTCACGATCGAGGAGATGCAGCGTGCCAATGACATTTCCTCGATGGATCTGGCATCGCTGCCAACCGATCGACTTCTACGAGCGGGCGAGTTGGTGGCGAGAAGTGAGGCGCTCGAATTGTCGGGGTTGTCACCCGATGACTTCGACGAAGCAGCGAACGCAGTCGGGATGGTTCCAGTCGACGATGCTCCGGAAGGAGAGATCGGCTTCACGGCTGATGATGCAAGGACTCTGGCCGCCCTTGGCACCCTCATGTCGATGTTCTCGCGGGATGAAGCCATGGCGGCGTTGCGGGTCGTCGGGTCGTCAGTCGCTCGGATAGCGGAAGCGTCCGTTTCGCTGTTCCTGCAGGACATCGAGTCGCCGCACATAAAGGCCGGTGGCAGTGAGCTCGTCAACGCCCAGCAGTCACACGAGGCCGCTGGCCTGCTCGAAAGCAGTGTTGGGGCCAATCTCAATTCTCTCCTGAGACGCCATGCGATCCAGGCGATCGAGCGGACCCGGGGGGCGGCGATTGGGGATGATGAGCGGTTCGAGTACCGCTACGCCGTCGGGTTCGTAGACCTTGTTGGCTTCACTGCCCTGTCGGCAGACATGTCGCCCCAGGAGCTCGGTGTGTTCGTTCGGGAGTTCGAAGGCCGGGCTCATCAGCTGGTGACTGCCGCCGGTGCACGAGTGGTGAAGCTGATCGGTGACGAGGTGATGCTGGTCTCACCCAACGCCGATGCCGCATGCCTGGCCGCAAATGATCTGCTGTCGGGTTTCGAGTTCTTTGGCCGTGATGTGATCCCGCGCGGCGGTTTGGCCTACGGCAATGTCCTCCTCCGTGGTGGTGACTACTACGGGTCGGTCGTCAATCTCGCATCGAGGCTCGTCGACGAGGCGGTGCCCCAGGAGCTGCTCGTCACCGATGAAGTGGCCCGAGCGGCCACCGGCTGTGAGTTCGAACCAGCAGGCCGCCGCATGGTGAAGGGGTTCTCCGACCCAGTCTTGGTCAAATCGTTCCTCAACGGCTGAGGTGACCTGAAGCGCCGCTCTCGGCCGTCGTGGATGCCTCCAACCCCCAGAGCCTGCATCACTAGTTAAACTGCCTGACCACTGATGCGTCACCAGTTAAATCCCTTGACTCCTGACGCATCACCAGTGTAACCTAATAGGTAGTGACAGAGAGCCTGACGGAGGAGAAGCGACATGACCCTCATCGCAACCTATGACCTAGCCCAAACCCGCATAGCAGACCGCCGCCGGGAGGCTGACCAGTATCGACTCGCTCGTCAGTTCAAGCCCGCGATCAGTAGCTCAACCAGGATCCAGAGTACGGCCGGGAGTTGGCTGATCGGTATTGGTGAGAGGCTCCAGCCCAGCCCAATCGCCCAGACGGGGCCGGTCTCCACCTGCTAACACTGGGGGGACACGTGGGCCGTCCGAGACGAGAATGACATGAGCGAACCAGCAGTGCCTGATCTGGAGTTGTTGCAGTCGTTCGTGAATACCTTCGATCTCGATACCCAACTTGACGAGCTGGATACTCCCGAGAGGCTGCGTGATTGGCTAGTGGCCCAATCTCTGCTGGCAGCGGACGAAACAATCGATGACCGGGGCCATAGTGAGACGCTCGAATTCCGTGAAGCGATACGAGCACTCGCCTTGGCCAACGGTGCTATCCCGCTCGATCCGGCGGCGATCGCCACGCTGAACCGGTTCGGGGCCGAGGCTTCGCTGGGCGTACACCTGGATCCTGATGGGCAGGTCGACCTCCGAGTCCTTGGCGAAGGCATCCAGCGGACCTTCGGGCAACTGTTCTCGATCCTCTACGCCTCAATGGTGGACGGCAGCTTCCGGCGGCTCAAAGGGTGCGCCAACGACACCTGCCAATGGATGTTCCTCGACCAATCAAAGAACCGATCGAAGAAGTGGTGTGAGATGGAATCCTGCGGCAATGTCATCAACGCCCGCGCCTACCGCCAACGCCACCACCACGAGGCCCCGGAGCCATGTGACCAGGACGAGTCCTGAAGCCCACGCGGGTAGCCTGAGTCGCCGGGAAGGCCTTGACCGATGCAACGATCGGACATAGCTCATGAATCCTCCCAAAATGCGATCATGGAACCTTGCCCTCCGGCTCGGTCTGGAGATCGCTGCACTGACCGGTCTAGGTATCGCAGCCTGGAACCAGACCGAGGGAGCTGCCCGCTCGATCGCCGTGATGATCGCACCGCTGGCGGCCGCCGCCCTCTGGGGCGTGTTCAATGTGCTCGACGACCCGAGCCGCTCTGGTCAAGCACCGATCGAGGTCCCCGGCTGGGTTCGCCTCCTGATCGAACTGCTCGTGCTCGGGAGCGGCGGGGTTGCCTACGGCGTCGCCGGCTACCCGGTGATCGGTGCCGCCTTCGCTGTCCTGACCGTCGTGCACTACACGGTCGGTCGAGCCCGAGTGCACTGGCTCCTGAGCCGGCCGGCTCCGGCTCAGAGGTAGTCGTTGTCGGTGAGCCAGCGGGTTGTGTACCAGCCGTAGATGGGTGGGAGGTAGGTGGTCACCATCCGGTGGGTAACAGCGGCGGCAAGTGCGGCGCCCTCCGGCATGCCGACGGCTGTGAGCCCTGCGGTCAGTGCTGCTTCACCGACGCCGATGCCGCCCGGCACGGGCATGAACCCGAGGACCAGCGATACGAGGCTGTTGATGAAGATGGCCTCGGTGAAGGTCACCGAACCATTGAAGGCTTGGGCGGCGGCCGTCAGCGTCATAGCGAACAGGAGACGCTGGACGATAGTGCCGGACGCAATACGCAGGAGTCGGTCGGGATCGGTGACTGATTCCCGTACCGCGGCGAATCCTTCCTTGATGGGCGGGATCACCATATTGCGGAGCTTCGGTACCACCAGGGTGACGATCACTCCCAGGATGGCAAGCACCACTACCAGGATGATGATCCGCAGCACCGGTCCGCTGTCGACATCGTCGAGCTCGACGGTCTCACCGATGATCCTGGCACTGAGGATCAACAAGATGATGTCGAAGCCCTTGGAGAAGATGGTCAGCAGTGGTCCCTGGGCAACGGCGGCAGCCCACGGCACCCCCTGTTTCTGCATATAGCGGATGTTCATCGTGATAGCCCCCGCCTCAGATGGCACGGCGAGGGAGATGAACGCGATCGCGTAACGGAAGCGGAAGGTCGGCCCGAACGGAACTAGGGGGACGAGCCCGGTGAGGCTGATCCATTCGCCGACGTTGGTGAGTTGGGCCAAGACGAGCGCAGCGATGATCCAGGCCCAACTGGCGTCGGCGACCTCGTCAGCGATCGTGTCGAATCCGATGTCGGCGAATGAGCTGATCAGCGCTGACGCAGCAATGAGGGTCAGGGTGACCATGATCACGTTGCCCCATGTGACCCTGGCCAACTGTGCGAGTGGTGGTGGTTCGGTCCCGACAGCTTCGGAAATGGCAGCCCGCACATCCTTGAGCTTGAGCTCGCTTGCCTTCACATCACTCTGGAGCGTTGCGGGCAGGGCGCTGGCTTGGACCAGGGGCAGAGCGGCCAACAGCCCGTCGTCGCCGATGACCTGGCGCGCCGCGTCGATGGCATTCTCCAGCCCCCCGACCACTGCAGTCGCCACCAGCATCTGGGCCAGGTCGGTGGCCCGCATGAGCGGGTCTGATGACATCGCAGCGCTGGAGAGATCGCCGAGGACCATGCCGTCGTCGGTGACGATGATTCGCCGGGTGTCGATATTCCGGTGGGCGATTCCACCATCATGGAGGCTGAGGAGGGCATGCCAGCACTGGACGAGTGTCGAGCCATCGATCCGGTCTCCGGCCAGCGTGGCGAGCTGCTCGCCCTCGAGCCTTTTGACTGCCACGAGCGCATCGCCGGAATCACTCGGTCCCCATGCCATCAGCTCGGGCACGGCCCCCGCTGCCCGCTTGCCTTCGAGGAGCATGAGGCTCTCATGTTCGACCTGCTGGAGGCCGGTCGCCGAGATGGCCCGGTGGGAGTCGCGGTACCACAGCGCCCGCCAGGCCCGAGCGACGATCGCCGTGTCTAGGGCATCACGGCCGTAGATCTTGACCAAGACGACATCGCCCGATGTCGTCTCGGCCCGAACGAGGGTTGCCCCGATCGGCTGCTGGGCGAGGTACTCGACGCTGATGATCTCGATCCCTATGGTGGCCAGGTCGTGGCCGATTCGGACCAGGCTGGGGATGCCCAGTCCCGATCCGAAAACCAGGTGCACGGCCGCCGCAGAGCCCACCCCCAGCGCGATCCCACCGATGATCGATGTGACCGTGCCATAGCCGAGGAGGAGCGAGGCGATCACCATCCCGCCGAGAAGGCGGCCTCCAACGTGGCGCATCGATACAGTCAAGTAGGGGTGGGCGACCCGGATAAGTGCGGTGGCCAGCGCCAGGCGGAGAACCGGGTATGAGGGAACCCCCTCCCACCCCAACATCTCGGGAAGCATGTCCGGCCAACCGGACCCGACCACCAGAGACGCACCAATGGCCAGGCCAGCGGCAAGGATGCCAGCCAGGAACATGTCGCGGGCCACCGCGGCCCGCCCCGACCCGAAGACCAGAATGGCCACGAGCAGTACCGCTGAGTAGAGGCCTCCGAGGATGAACACGATCGTGAGCGGTGCGCTGATCCAGCTTGGAAGACCCTCAGAGAATGCCCCCGCAACCCGTGTGTCCAGATCGTTCCCGCCCTCGAAGGCACCGGCCGCGTAGAGCAGAATCGCGGCTGACACCACCAGCCTCATCAGATCGGCCGGGCGTCGGGCCCGGGGATCGTCGGCCGCGGCGGCGAAGACCACGTTGCGCGCCGGTTTCGTCCGAACGTCCTCTAGCAACACCCGTAGCGAGCCCTCGCCATCGAACGTCGCAGGTCCATCGTGGTCTGCCATTGTCTACCTGTCGTCGAGCGTGCTAGCTCTGTCTCGTTGTCGTGGATGAGCTCGCCGCAGACGTGGACGATGGTCTGCCCCAATTGCCTGCTGGACTGGAACGTGAGACACAGCAATCTCCAGTGACGATCGGAGGCGGAGGGGTCCACTGGCTTGCCTAGGCCCTCCAATAGACAACCTTCTGTGAGCGTAGGCTCGATCAGGTGCTCATTCGGCCCCGGACGCAGCATTCACCCGGGTGATCTGCCGAGTCCGTTGTGTTCGGTGCCCGCTCGGACCACTGTGGGCCGTTCGGACCGTCATTGGATAGGCGCTCAGGTCGGGTACATATTCGACCGATTGTCGCGGGATCCATGAATGGGAGGTCCCCTATGCGGCCTACGTTGAAAGTCAAGTTGATCGTGGCCGTCGGCGCCCTTGCCATGCTCCTCGGCGTTCAAGCTCTCATCACGATGAATCGGGTACAGAGTGCGGCGTCAGAGATGCGCCAGGCGCAGATCACCGGGGTAGATGCGGCGCTTCTTGGCAAGCGAATCAAGTTCGATGTCGTGCAGGTTCAGCAGTGGCTGACCGACATCTCCGCAACAAGAGGGCTAGATGGCCTCAATGATGGCTTTGATGTCGCGGCGGAGTTTGCCGCTGACTTCAGGATCGCGATTGCTGAGCTCGAAGCGATACGGCCCGAACTGGCCGATCAGCTGGCACAGATGAGCGTCATCTTCGACGACTA
The DNA here is from genome assembly GCA_024227975.1 of Actinomycetes bacterium. The sequence goes on along the minus strand of JAAETV010000059.1, from coordinate 4,717 downwards.
CTACGCCGTGGGTCAGGTCATGGCCGAAGCGTATGTCAGCGGTGGACCAACTGATGGCAACATCATGATGGGGGCCTTTGACGCCGAGGCAGCGGCGATGGGTGAGGCCATCGACGCTCTCGTCGAGAATCTAGTCACTCAATCCAAGGAGTCCATTGACGCTGCGGTTGGGGCTACAGAAAGCGTGCGCTCAACCGTCCTCATCAGCTCAGGCGTAATCATCCTGATCGCCATCGGCAGCGGAATCGTGTTCGCCAGTCGCCTTTCTCGCCGCATCAAGATTCTGGCAGTCCGGGCTCGCCAGGTTGCAGAAGGCCAGATCAACGGCGACGAGCTCGACGCCTCGCACTCTGATGAGATCGGTGATCTCGCTGATGCGTTCAACACGATGGTGTCGTCGCTCCAGGAGATGGTCGGACAGCTCAGAAGCTCATCCGAGCAGCTAGGCGAAGCAGCGGGGGGCCTGGCTGAAATGTCGACCTCGATGGGTTCGAGCGCGGAGATGACCTCCAGCCAGGCGAGCTCGGCATCAACGACCGGTGATGAGGTTTCGGCAAGTGTGAACTCGGTTGCGTCGGCCATAGAGCAGATGAACATGTCGATTCGTGAGGTTGCCGATAACGCAGCGGAAGCCTCGAGAGTCTCGACGGAGGCGGTGGCGGTAGCGGCGCAGACATCATCGACGATCGAGAAGCTCGGCGAGTCGTCGGTGGAGATCGGCAACGTGATCGATGTGATCAACTCGATCGCGGAGCAGACCAACCTGTTGGCACTCAACGCAACGATCGAGGCGGCTCGTGCTGGCGAAACCGGCAAGGGGTTCGCAGTGGTTGCGAATGAGGTGAAGGAACTGGCCACCCAGACTGCGAAAGCAACCGAAGACATTTCCGAGCGGATCCAAGCGATCCAGGCAAACACCGACGGTGCAGTCGCGGCCAACGAACAGATTGGTGAGACAATCGGTCAGCTCAATCAGATCTCCGGGGTCATCGCATCGGCGGTGGAGGAACAAACGTCAACAACGGCTCATATCGGCAATAGCATCGCGGAAGCCGCATCGGGAACCCAGCAGATCGCGGTGGTGATCAACGACCTCGCCGCGGCTGCCAAAGACACCCGCGACTCTACCGACGAGACCAGGAGGTCGGCCGACGAAATGACCCGTGTGGCTAGCGGTCTCGGCGAGCTCGTATCCCAGTACACCTGACTTGCGCTAGCTCGGCCAGCTCACGCTCACCTGCCCCTGGGGGCGTCTACTCGATCCAGCATTGCAGCCGGAGGGAGTCGGCGCCGTTGTCGTAGCTGACGATGTTGATCGGACCTGGTTGAGAAGCAGGTCGATAGTCATACATCGTCGAGTTGACGCGGCGGCCATCGTCGTCCTCGATCGTCATGCTGAAGAAGGTCTGCGACTCGTACTCATCACCCGTGTTGAAAATGACAGTGACCGTCGTGCCCCTGTATTCGACAGAGAGGTCGGGGGTTTCCTGATTGCCCTCGACGACGATCAGCGGTACTGATACACGCGACCCCACTTCGGTCACATCGTCGACGGCACAGGTGATGTCCTCGGGTTGTCGCACCGTCTCACTTGAGTCGTCATCCGTCGAGCTCGAGCAGGAGATTGCGAACAATGTGATGATGCCTACGGCAACGCCGGGTAGCAGGGACGTAGTTGCTGCAGGCTTTGACATCGAGAAACTCCAGTCGGAATCGTTTGCCCCGGCGATTGGCGCTGGAATGGCTAGAGCGTCGGCGGTCACCCAGGCCCAGACCGAGGACGGAATTCAAGATACGAGCCTGCTTCTTTGGAAACTAGGCAGACAGCTGCTCGTCACCGTAGTGCTTGGTCAGACCGTCGACTCCGAGAGTCGGGCCGTAGGTCGGTTCTGGGCATCCTGAGAGATCCACTCCCCACCGTTTGGTCCCCTTTGGCCGAACCAGCAGCGTCCCGGCTCAGGCCTGAGCCGCTCAGCGCACGAAAGCCAACACGACTGGGTCATCAGCCCCCGACCAGGTGCCGGAGAGCGTCGCCTGCGTCTCAGTTGGCACAGGTTCGTCGAAGACGTGTCGCACCACGATGTCGAGTCCGGCCGCCCGGATACTGGTGTTGGCGCCATCGAGCGCGCTGTCCACGCGCTCGATGACGGGGACCGTCTCGTCCGGAGTGCCGCTTCCAGAAACTACCGCCGTCGGTTCGCGCTTGACTGGCCCATCCTCGGTCTCTACGAACTGGTCGACTTGTGACCCGCCCGTCAGCATTGCTCGCACGAGCTCGGCTACGTAGACGGGGTCGCCGCAGGCGTTATACACCCAACGACGTCCCAGTACCGAATGCTCCATGGTGCCGAGCAGCCATGCCTCTCCTCCGGCCAGTGGTGCTCCCCGGTAGGTGAGCGGCAACTGGATCAGCGGCACGGATTGGCTTCGGACTAGATGCGTCTCGATACCAACGTCGCCTGCCGGATCATCGAAGCGGTAGGCGCCGATGGTGGTGAGATCCGAGCCACTGTCGTTTGCCATGAAGGGCAGGGTCACGAGATACGACGAGATCATCTCGAGCTTTGAAGGACGAAGGTTTGCTGAATAGAGGATGGCCACGGTGCAAAGGGTAGTCGGGGTCGAGACTGCGGATATCTACAGCTCGCTATCGCCCCCATCCACGAGCAGGCTCGGTCAACGGCGATGGTATTGGTCTAGGTAGCCAACGGCGTGGGGACGGGTCGGCCCGCCCGGCAGACGGCCAGCCGGATGACGATGACAGAGGCCACCAGAGATCCCCCAGCACCACCAATGATGAGAGCCTGGTCGGCCACTGACAGCCCGTACACGACCCAGATCACCGCTTCGGTCAGGGCCATGATCCAGGTGGTGGGCGAGACCCCTGATGTGTTGGCGGCGCGGGTCGCACTGACTGCAGCCGGAGCGAATTGCAGTCCGTAGGCCAAGCCAAGGGTCAGGCCCACCGTGCTCCAGCCCGCCATCGCATATGCCGCCAGAAGCACCAAGGATGGGCCGAGGGCACCAGCGACCATGGGGAAGCGGGCTCGGGGTCCGATCACTGATAGGACCTGGATGGCGACGATCCCGTAGACGACCAGTGCGCCAATCGATACTGGCACCAGGCCCCACAACCGCCCCTGTAGGCCGTAGCCAAGCCACCAGAGATTCATCGCCAGGCTGAGCCCGACCCAGGTGGCGGACACTCCGTCAGCCACCCTGGTCCGGTGAAGGCGGATGGCCTGGGGAACGATCATCCCGACACCGAACAGGTTGGCCATGATCAACAGTGGTAGTAGTAGCGGTCCCATCATGCCTCCCATGTCTGGGTAAGGAGTTAACGGGGTTTAACTCCTGTCATGTCGTAATGGTCTATCAAGCTTTTGGCCCTTACTCAACCGATTATCGGTGTTAGCCTGCGAGTTATGTACGTGGCATCGGTCACCCAGTCGGAGATCCGGGCCACCCTCGAGGTGGCGGTGGAGATGGTCAACCAGCTGAGCGAGGGTGATCCCGACCTTCGGGCACTATTGAGCGAGGCCGGGTTCAGCCGGGCCCCGCAGGCATCGATCGCGTCCCTGGACCGGCTCACCGCCAGGATGCGATCACTGATCACACTGGTCGACCAGCTCCCCGATCCTGAACTGGATCCGGAGGAGACGGCGACCATGGTCAATGAGGAGCTCACCGAGCTGCCCATCTCACCGTCGATCGTCGACCACGATGATGCCGGCCCCCATATCCACTGGACGCCAGCCACGGCCCGATTCGATGATCAGGTCATGTCAGACGTGCTGATGGCCCTGGCCCAGGAGCTGTGCGACAACAGCACCGACCGGTTCGGCCGGTGTGGGGCCGCTGATTGCTCACACATCTTCTACGACAGCACCCGGAACAACTCCCGACGATTCTGCGCTGACTCCCGCTGCGCCAGCAGGACTCACACTGCCGATCACCGAGCCCGACGTCAGGCCATCGGCTGAGAAGCCCAGCCCGGGGCAAACACCTGCAGATAGACCTGCTCGGGCTACTGGTTTTGATATGACGCAGCCGTTTCGTCGACGCCCAGCTTCCACGGCGTGGCATCGGCCCAGAAGCGGGCGGCGAACTTTGACGTATCGACGTGAAACGGCCGCTCCCATTGATACAGCATCTCTTTCAACTCCTTCACGTCGGCGTTGAACAAGCCGATCACCGACATCATCAGCTTCGGCATCGCCTGGATCTTGAGGGGCTGGCCGAGCTCGTCGGCGAACATCTGGAGTACTTGGCGAAGGGTCTTGTCCGGAGCGTTGGGGACGTTCCAGGCTTGGCCCATGGCATCGTCGGCTTGGCCGACGGACTCCAGCGCTCGGGCTATGTCGGGCACATAGGCGAAGGAGTGCGGCTGGTCCGGGTCACCGACGATCTGGGCTGATTTCCCTTTGGCGAGGCGGCCGATCGACAGGTCTCCCAGAGCGGCGTTTGCCACACCCGGGCCATAGAAATCGCTGGCTCGAACCGAGGCTGCTTCGACCCGGCCGGATTCATGGGCTTCCTGCCACATCCGGGTGATCTTGGATCGCGCCGCGGGCTTGTTGCCATAGTCGGTGAGGGGCAGGTCCTCGGTCATCGGCACTGTCACTGGTCCGTACATATAGCAGTTGTCCATGAACACGAACCGGGCACCAGCGGCTGCAGCTCCGTCGAGCATGCCGGCCATCATCGGTGGCCATTT
>JAAETV010000058.1 GCA_024227975.1 Actinomycetes bacterium | reverse complement strand
GGCTTCGAGGCTCATCCCGCGGTTGATGGCCTGGGTCGCCAACGTGTGACGGAGCTGGTGGGGGTGGACATGCCCGATCCCGGCAGCCTTAGCGATGCGGTTGAGGATACGGCTGATCTGGTGCCGATTCAGTGGCCCGCCTCTCCACAGGATCAACCGATCGATGTCATCATCCCGACTCGCTTGATGCGTATCGAGGAGCTCGACTAGCTGTGGATGCAACGGTATGTAGCGGTCGTTGTGGAGCTTCCCCAAAGGGACCCGTAGCCAATGGCGGCTCTTGATTTGGGTGACGGCATCGGCGGTTAGGGCACAGAGTTCACCGACTCTGAGTCCGGTGCGGGCCAGCATCTCGATCACCAGGCGGCGCACTGGGTCGGCGTCTGTGGCGGCTTGCATCAGTTTGGCCGCATCAGGGTCGGAGAGGAACTTGGGTAGCGGGGCGTCGGGGGTGGGGAGATCACCGTTGAAGATCAACACTCGTCTTGGGGCATCGGGGTAGTCCCATTCGGAGACCCGTTCAAAGAAGGTGCGGAGGGTGCCGAGTGTCATCCGGATCGTCATCTCCGACAGCGGCGGCTGACCGTTCTTGCCAGGTCGGGTGGGTAGGTAGCGTTTGAACGCTTCGATATGGCGGCGCTCGACATCAACCAATGCGTTGATTTCGGGATAGTTGCTGGTGAGGAAACCGGCGAAACGGCGCAGCATCCGATCGGCAGAAACAACGCTGGCAGGCCGTAGTGACAAAGAGAGCTGATCAAGGTAGCGCAGACTGGTTGCGGCTAATACTGGTGCTGTTTCGGCGATCTGGGGCCAGTCGAACTCGCGTGCCGGTGGGCGACCCGGCCCGGGCGAATCGACCGTGGTGAAGGCAGGAACAGTCATTTCCCCACCTCTTCAGCGACGGTGAGGAACATGTCAGCGTCGATCACGGCACAGGCCCGGTCGTATTCGTCGGCTAGCCAGCCGTTGGCCAAGTGAACATAAAGACGGGTCGTTTCGATCGAGCGGTGCCCCGCCATTGCTTGCAACGCTTCGAGTTCCATGCCGGCTTCCCGCAACCTGGTGAAACAGGTGTGTCGCAGCTGGTGACACGTGACCCTGCGCAGTCCGGCCCGCTGCCGGGCGGACACGAAGATCTGGTTGAGGCCCTCAAACGACAACGGCCGTCCGCGGCGTTTCCCCTTCAACACCACAAACACTCGGTCTGTGGTTGCTGCGACAGGTCGTTCGATCCGTAGATAGTCGCCAACGGTGGAGAACCACCGCTTCGAGATCGGGATCTGGCGTTGATGACCGCCCTTGCCTTCAACAATGAACACCTGCCGGTGGGCGGCGTCAAGATCGTCGAGACGCAGACCGAGGACTTCGCACCGCCGCAGACCGCCAAACACCATGGCTTCGAACATTCCTCGGTCCCGCAAGGTGCGACACGCCGCTAACAACGAGTCGACCTCGGCTGGGTCGACGATCCTCGGCAGCGTCCTCGGGGTGCGAATCAACGGGACACCCCTCCCGCCACGACGACGCGATCGACGCGTCGACAAGCCTTGCGGCACCGGATTCCGGTCAATGTCGCCCCGCACTAAGAGATACGAAAACAGCGATGAGAGCGACGACAAGCGGCGTTGGATCGTCCGCGATGACAACCCCGACTCGCCATCGACTAGCCGTATCACCGTAGGGTCGCCAGCTGATCGCTGCGCCGAGATAAACGCCAACACATCAGCCGTCGCCACCTCCACCGGATCCTTCTCGATCAGCGTGAAGAACACCTTCAAATCGAATCCCGCCGCCAACACCGTGTTCGGCCGGGAACGAGCCGCCACGAACTCGAGATAGTCATCCACCAGCTCATGGCCCAGCCGAACCTGCACCCTGCCACCAGGCGAAACCGACCGAGAAAAGCACGGAGACCAAGACATGAGAACATCCATTTCC
>JAAETV010000057.1 GCA_024227975.1 Actinomycetes bacterium | reverse complement strand
GATCGAACCATGGCTGCTGGGCCGCCTGCCGATGTGAAGGACTACCTCCGAGAGTGGGCCATGCCCCATGTGCTCTGTCCCGGGTGCGCCCATGGGATCGTGCTGCGGTCGTGTCTCGAGGCCATCTCCCAGTTGGGGCTCGACCAGGACAAGGTGGCGATGGTGGCCGGTATCGGGTGTAGCAGTCGGCTCGCCGCCTACACCGACTTCTGTACCCTCCATGGGACCCATGGCCGGGCCCCGGCCTTCGCAACCGGCTTGAAGCTAGCTCGGCCCGAGCTCGAGGTCCTGGTCGTCACCGGCGACGGAGATGCCCTCGCCATCGGGGGCAACCACTTGATCCATGCCGCTCGCCGCAATATCGACATCACCGTGATGATGCTCAGCAACTCGATCTACGGGATGACAGGGGGTCAGGCGGCGCCAACTACTCCGGAGGGAGCAGTCGCTTCCACCACTCCCGCTGGCAACCATGAGTCACCCTTCGACGCTTGCAAGCTCCTCATTGGGGCTGGGGCATCGTACGTGGCCCGGACACTGGCAGCCACCCCCTTCGAGACGACCAGGACGCTGGCCGACGCCATGGCCCACCGAGGGTTCTCGTTCGTGGAGGTCATCAGCGACTGCCCCGAGTACTACGGGCGCTACAACCAGATGGGACGGGGGGCAGACATGCTCATCTCGATGACCCGCGACGAGGACGGGGTCGCCGTGCCGTTGGCCTCGAAACGATTCGTCGATCACATCCCGTCTTCTGCGGACTCCGCTGGTCTGACAACGGGAGTGCTACACCAACACGAGGCGCCCGTGTACTCCGGTGTGCGGCGACAGGAGCGGGGATGAAACAGCGCCACGAGATCCGTATTGCCGGCACCGGCGGCCAGGGCGTTGTGACCGCAGGCCGACTGCTGGCCGAAGCGGCGATCCTGTCAGGCCACCATGCCACCCACAGTCAGGCCTACGGCCCCCAGTCGCGAGGTGGCGCCAGCCGGTCCGACGTCGTGGTCTCTGACGGCGAGATCGGTTTCCCCCTCGTCGACTCCATTGGTGTCTTCATCGCCCTGACGGGCGAAGCCCATGATCGCTACCGGGGTGAAGTGGGGGGCCAAGCCCGGATCATCATCGACGAGGGCGCTGCCGCCAGGTGCGGTCCGATCGATGTCGATCATGATGTGCTGGCCGTAGTCGACACGGCACGATCCATTTCCGGAGGAGTACTCATCGCCGGTGTGGTGGCGCTCGGCGTAATTCAGGGCCTGGAACAGGTCGTTGATACCGATGCGCTCACCGAGGCAGTAGGGGCCGGGGTGCCCGCCCGCTTCCGCGACATGAACCTCGAGGCACTGTATGCGGGGATGGTCCTGACCGGAGCAGTAGTGCCGTCATGACTCCCCAGCCCAGCACCAGGGAACGGATCCGGCGGGAGGCTGCCGCCTTGTTCCGGGTCAAGGGCTACAACGGTACGAGCATGGCCGAGCTGGCAACCGAGGTTGGCATGGCCAAGTCTGGCGTCTACCACCACTTCCAATGTAAGCAGGATCTCCTCTCGGAGATCATCGAGCTGACCGTCAACCGGGTCACACCCATGTTGCAGGCGGTCGTCGACTCGGATCTGGCGGCGGATGAGAAGTTGCGACGGGCCATCATCCTCCACACGGTCGAGGCCATTCGCGACCAGGATGCGGTGGCCTGCTTCATCGAGGAAGGACGGTACCTCGACGATGATCGGCTGGCGGCCCATGTCGCCAATCGCGATCGGTACGAGCAGCTGTTCCACACCATCATCGCTGAGGGCATCGAGTCGGGGGCGTTGGCCCCTCGCGATGTCGGCCTGTCCATTCGGGCTGTGCTCGGCATGTGCAATTCCGTTGTGCGGTGGTACAGCCCCGACGGCAACGCCACGGCCGAGCAGGTCGCAGACCAGTTCGCCCAGATCGCACTAGCTGGAGCGGCCGGACCTCTCCACTCTGGCCTATCGATACAAGGGGTGGCCAGTGGCTGCAGCGCTTGAAGGCATCACTGTTCTCGACCTGTCACAGGGGGCGGCCGGCCCGACGTGCGCCATGTACCTGGGTGATCTTGGGGCCGAGGTGGTGAAGGTAGAGCCACCCGGTGGGGAGTGGGGTCGAGGTCTCGGGCCGCCTTTCGTCGAAGGCATTGCCGCCGCCTTCCTGGGGATGAATCGGTCGAAGCGAAGTATCGTCGTCGACCTGAAACAGGATGGTGGGGCTGAGGTCCTGCTCCGGTTGGCCGAGCGCTGCGATGTCGTCCTGGAGAGCTTCCGACCTGGCGTCGCCGATCGTCTTGGTGTCGGCTACGAGGCCATGGCGGCCCGCAATCCCCGGGTCGTCTACTGCGCCATCTCGGCCTTCGGGCAGGTCGGATCGTGGCGGTTGCGTCCCGGTGTCGACGGGATCGCCCAGGCCATGAGTGGGATCATGAGCGTCACCGGTACTGCTGATGGTCCTCCGGTGAAGGTGGGTACTCCGGCCGCTGACATGGTCGGTGGGGTTTTCGCCACCCAGGCTATCCTGGCCGCCCTGTTCGCCCGGGAACGCACCGGGCTCGGCCAGCGAGCCGATGTGTCCCTGCTCGAATCCCTACTCGCCCTCCAGCTGGTCCCCATGTCGATGTATCTTTCGAGCGGCGACCAGCCCCAGCGCCTCGGGAGTGCCGCCGCCTATGCCGCTCCGAACGAAGCCTTCACCACCTCCGATGGCCATGTGATGGTCGCGGCCTATACGCCGAAGCGCTGGCCGGCCCTATGTCAGGTTCTTGGCCGCCCCGAGTTGGCCACCGACCCCCGATTCGACACCAACGAGAAGCGGGTCCGAGAACGGCCGGCCCTCAATGAGGTACTTGGACCCCTGTTCGCAACCCGGACAACCGACGAGTGGATCGCCGAGCTGGAGGAGGCCGACATCCTCTGCGGGCCCCTGCTCTCCTATGAACAGCTCCTGGCTGAGCCCCATATCGCCGAGGCCGGATCGCTGGTCACGGTTGAGCACCCGATGGTCGGGCCGGTAACTGCGCCGGGCTGCCCGTCGCGCCTCTCTCTGGACGAGCGAGCGCCTGTTCGGCCCCCACCCCCGATTCCCGGTGAGCACACCCGTGAGGTGCTGACCGAGTTGGGGTTCGACGCACACGAGATCGATGAGTTGGCCACACACGGTGTTGTGGTCCCACCCGAGAACCCCAACGGAGACACGGCCGAGCAAGGAGCAAGGACATGACAGCGACCGAAGTCGACAAGGCTGAACCGGAGACCCAGTCCGAGGTGTTGCTAGAGCAACGAGACGGGGTGGCCATCATCACCCTCAACCGTCCCGATGCGATGAACGCACTCACCGTCGGGATGCTCCAGACCCTGGGCGATGTCCTCGACCAGATCGAAGCCGACGGCGACGTGGGGGCCGTGATCCTCACCGGGGCAGGGGAGAAGGCGTTCTGTGTCGGGGCTGATCTCAAGGATCGGTCGAAGAGCTTCGAGGCGGGACTGATCCATGATCCGTTGGGCTTGCTCGTTCGCAGCGTCTTCACCCGGTTCGAGAACCTCAATGTGCCCGTCATCGCCGCCATTAGGGGCTACGCCCTGGGGGGCGGCCTCGAGCTGGCCTTGGCTTGCGACCTCCGAGTCGTAACCGAGGGCGCTCGTCTGGGTTTCCCTGAGGCAAAGGTCGGCAGCATGCCAGGAGCGGGTGGTACCCAACGCCTGACCCGCCTCGTCGGCCCCGGCTACGCCAAGGAGCTGATGTTCACGGCCGACCACTATGGGGTCGACGTCACCCAGAGGATGGGTCTGGTGAACCGCGTTGTCCCCGACGATTCCTTGCTCGAGGAGTCGATGGCCCTGGCGACCAGGATCGCCACCAGGGCTCCCCTTTCGCTCGACCGGATCAAGGTTGCCATCAACCGGGCCTCTGAGACCGACCTCGAAACCGGGTTGGAGTTCGAATCGACCTGCCACGCCGTGTTGAGGGCGAGCGAGGACCGCAAGGAAGGGATTCAGGCCTTCGTCGACAAGCGCAGCCCCGAGTTCAAGGGCCGCTGAACCATGGGCGACAGAAGCCGAGGAACCGACGACCAAGGAGGATCGTGATGGGAACAGGTGTGACAGACAGGGTGGCGATCGTGACCGGGTCGGGCCAGGGGATCGGGGCTGGCATTGCCAAGGCCCTGGGCCAGGCCGGGGCCAAGGTCGTGGTCAACGACGTTATGGCCGAGAAGGTCGATGCTGCCGTTGTCGAAATGAAGGAGGCGGGGGTCGACGCCATCGGGATCACGGCCGACGTCTCGGTCGTTGACGGGGCTGAGGCGCTGGTAGCGGGGGCGGTCGATGCCTTCGGCCGGGTCGACATCCTCGTCAACAATGTGGGAATCGCCCGCGACAAGTACCTGTCGAAGATGAGCGAGGATGACTGGGACGACGTCATTCGGGTGAACCTCAAGTCCCAGTTCCTTTGCTGCCGAGCGGTCAGTCCACTGATGATGGACCAGCAGTACGGTCGCATCGTCAATGTGTCGTCGCGGGCCTGGCTTGGTGGCCCCGGCCAGGCCAACTATGCGGCGTCGAAAGGTGCCGTTGTCAGCCTCACCCGGACCCTGGCCTTGGAAATGGCCCGGTTCGGGGTTACGGCCAACTGTGTCGCCCCCGCCTTGGTCGATACCCCCTTGTTCCGAGGCCTCAAGGAGGAGGTCCAGGAACGCCTGGCCAAGACCGTCCCGATGGGTCGGGTTGGTACCCCCGAGGATCTCGGCAACGCCGTGGTGTTCCTCGCTTCCGATGAATCGGGCTATGTGACGGGACAGACCCTGTATGTCTGCGGTGGACGCAGCCTCGGGGCTGGCTGAGAGGTGAGGGTGGCAGAGGCGAAGATGAGGGAGGCGAGTCCATGGCGATGACACTGGCCGAGCAGATCTTGGCCCGGGCATCGGGACGAGAGGCGGTGACAGCCGGAGAGTTCGTGGTGGCCGACATCGACCTGGCCCTCGTCCACGACATCTTCGCCGCCCGGGTCTTCGATCTGCTGACCGAGAGTGGTTTCGATGAGGTGTTCGATCCTGAACGGGTCGTCGTGGTCACCGACCATTTCGTCCCTGCTCCCTCGGCTGCCGCCGCCGAGCTCCACCAGCGCACCCGGGCCCACGTGGCTCGCTTCGGCCTCCCCTCTTTCTACGACGCCGGCGAGGGGATCTGCCACCAGCTCGTGCCCGAACGCGGCCACCTTCGGCCCGGGATGTTGGTTGTCGGCACTGATTCCCACACCACCACCTATGGGGCACTCGGTGCCGCCGGTACCGGAATCGGCACTTCCGAGATGGTGTACGTCCTGGCCACCGGCCGGCTCTGGTTCCGCGTGCCCGAGACCATCCGCTTCGAGTTGTCAGGAACGCTTGGGTCTGGGGTGTCGTGGAAGGATGTCATCTTGTATCTAGCCGGGCGGTTTGGCACTGATGGCGCCCAGTACCGGTCGATGGAGCTCGGCGGCCCGGCGGTCGCCAGGGCCGACATGTCGAGCCGCCTCACCGTGGCCAACATGGGAGTCGAGATGGGAGCCAAGTTCACCCTCTTCGAGGCCGACGAAGTGACCGACGCCTATCTGGAGAGTCATGGTGGTCAGGCGGGTACCGAGCTCAGGGCCGAGGACGGAGCCGACTATCTCGCTGTTCACGAGATTGACCTCTCGGACCTTGCACCCCAGGTGGCCCTTCCCCACGAGGTCGACCGGGTGAGCCCGATCGGCGAGATCGAGGGACTGCAAATTCACCAGGCGTTCATCGGTTCGTGCACCAACGGCCGCATCGAGGATCTCACCCAAGCGGCGCAGGTCTTGGCCGGAAAGCACGTGGCCCCCGGGGTGCGCTTGCTCGTGGCCCCCGCCTCACGCCGGGTTCTACAGGAGGCATTGGAGACAGGGGTGTACGCCACCCTCATCGAGGCCGGCGCCTCGGTGCTCGCACCCGGCTGTGGCCCTTGTTTCGGCGGCCATGGTGGCTTGCTGGCCCCCGGTGAGCGCTGTATTGGCACCCACAATCGCAACTTCATCGGTCGCATGGGTAGCGCCGAGGCCGAGATCTATCTGGCTTCACCGGCCACCGTTGCCGCATCGGCGGTGGCGGGACGGATCAGTGATCCCCGACGGGAGGCGGTGTCAAGTGTCTGAGGCACTCGTGTGTGGCAAGGTGTGGCGCTTCGGCGATGACATCAGCACCGATCTGCTGGCGCCGGGCCAGTACGCGGTCGAGCCCGTCGAGGTACAGAAGCATCATGTGCTGGAGTCGATCGATCCTACGTTCGCAGCGATGGTGGTGCCTGGCGATGTTGTCGTGGCCGGGCGCAACTTCGGTTGCGGGTCGAGCCGCGAGACCGCGCCGGAGAACCTGAAGGCGCTGGGCGTGGCCTGTGTGGTTGCCGAGTCCTTCTCCCGCCTCTTCATGCGCAATGCCGTAGCTGTTGGGCTGCCGGTGCTCGTGTGCCCCGGGATTCATGAGTCTGTGGTCGCCGGTGACGAGATCGAGATCGATCTTGCTTCGGGCCGCATCGGGACGGCTGACGGTGGGGCTTCGTTGTCGGCCCAACCCCTGCCACCTGAGATGAGGGAGATATTGGAGGCCGGAGGGATTCTCGCCCTGCTCCGCAACAGCCGGTCGGGAGAGACTCCGGTCGCCACTCCCTCTCGCAAGGACCGAGGCGGGGAAGTACCGTAGACAGCATGGACGAGGTCGGAGCCTGGATAGAGCTCGACGGTCGCCTCTCCGATCTGCTCGACATCTTGGGGCGGAGCTCGGATGCCATGATCGCGGTCGGTCCGGATCTGGAGATCATCGGTTGGAACGACGCCGCAACCCAGATGTTCGGCCACAAGGCTGAAGAGGTACTCGGCCGGCGTTGCGATGAGGTGCTCCGCTGGCGGAACCGGTGCGGTGATCCGGTATGCGGCGAGGGCTGCTCGGCAGCCGATCTAGGCTCAGAGGACGAGGTGGGTGAAACCCGAGAAGCGATCGGGCGAACGGTCGACGGTAGGACGCGATGGGTGAGCGTGTCGAGCATCGTGCCTCCTCTAGAGCTCCGCCACCAGTGCCGGCTGGTGCACCTTGTTCGCGAGGTAGGGCTGCCCCCCGAGTTGGAGCGGCTCGTCGTCGAGCGGCTGGAAGGATGGAGCCCTGCCACCGACAAGGAACCAGAGGAGCTCGAGGTCCTGACCCGGCGCGAACGCGAGGTGCTCACAATGCTGACCCAGGGACTGGATGGGCCGGCGATCGCCGAGCAGCTCTTCCTCTCACAGCTGACGGTGCGTAACCACATCCAGCACATCCTCACCAAGCTTGGTGTGCACAGCCGGGCCGAAGCGGTTGCCCTCGCCATGCGACGCCGCTGACTCCGACCGACAGGGCCTCGATGATCTACGCCCCGAGCTTCGAGCACAACCTACTGACACCGCTGGATTGCCCGGAGGCGCTCATGGCTGGCCCGGTGTGGCCCTCGCGTTGGATGCCCAGCATCGCTAGTTGACCAGGGTGTGATGGTCTCAGCTCCAGCCATTGCCGGACCAGGTGGCCCCGGACCATGTTGCCCCGGACCATGTTGCCCCGGACCAGGTTGCCCCGGACCATGTTGCCCCGGACCAGGTGGCTCCCGACCAGGTCGCCCCGGACCATGTGCCGCCGGACCAGGTGGCCCCGTTGGGGGTGGTGATACCACTGGCCTCTCCCGCAGCGGCGGAGTGGTTCTGGGTTGCCGATGAGATGTTGAGCTCCTTCTCGGCCTTGTTGCCGCTGAGCCGTCCATTGCCCTCCTTGGCTGAGGGGTCGCTCGAGTCGATGGCGTTGCGAGTCATCGTGGCCTTGAGCTCGTCAGGGGTGAGCTCAGGTTGGGCTTCGAGGATGAGAGCAGCCACCCCAGTGACTACAGCAGCTGCTTGGGACGTACCCGATCCGAGGAACAGGTCGGCTCTGTAGCGGGCCGAGGGGGCCGCTGCGTCGATGGTCGAGCCTGGAACCCGGTAGGAGGCGATTGAGCGGCCAACGGTGATCAGGTCCGGATTGCGATCACCGTCGCCGGTGGCGGACCAGGTTGAGACCTTGCCCGCGGCGTAGTCTTGGGCGCCGACAGCCAGCACATAGGGGTCGACAGCCGGTGAATCGAGGTGGTTCTGGGTGTCACCGTCGTTGCCAGCAGCCACGACCACGAAGATCTCAGCTTCCCAGGCTCGCTCAACGGCGGCTGAGAGGTAGTCGCCAACATGGTCGTTGACTCCTTCTTGACCGAGTGAGAGGTTGAGAACCCGGATGTTGAGCCCGTCGACGTTGCGATGCTCGATGACCCAGTCAATGGCAGCAACGACCTGGGGGACCGTTGTCATCCCGTCATGCCCGGTGGTCTTGATGCTTACGATCCGAGCCCCGGGGGCGATGCCCTTGTCTGAGGCTCGGGTGCCGGCGATGATGCCGGCCATGTGGGTGCCGTGCCCGTAGGTGTCGAGGTAGGCCACCTCGGGGGTGGTGCCCTCGAACGACAAGTCGGGGCCATGCACCACCTTGTCGGCTCCGTCCAACCCAGCAACGGGGGACACGCCGGTGTCGATCAGTGCGACATCGATCCCAGCCCCCGTCATGGACGGGTCGTCAAGGGTGGCCTCGACCGCACTCCGTACCTTCGAAAGCCGGACAGGAGCTGTCGAGTCATTGGTGGCGAGCATTTCGACCATCGAGGTCCCGAGAGTAGGAACCGCCTCGCTCTCGACCGGGGTCACTGCTGCTGGAGCAGCCAGTGACGCAATGCCCAGGGCAACCAGAGTTGCGGCTGCCACTCGATAGCGCAGGGACCGGGCTTGTTCCCAGACTGTTCCGTGACCAGTTGTCTGCTGATGGTTTCTCGTCATCGTCGTCGCTCCAAGAGAATGAGGCTTCTTTCGATGCGAGACGCCGGTTTCGCCACTGGCTCCCCGGCCGGAAAGGCAACCAAATACAACCGACCGGATCAACACCTCGTCTGCTTCAGCTATAGCATCGAGATTTGGACCGTCCGAACTTGAGGGCCAACCCACCAGATGAGCCAGATGGCCTATCCTCGACCATGTCATCGGGTTCGGCCGTCGAGCGTGCGCGGCCGTCAGGCCCCACTGGACGAGGATGAGATGAGTGTTGCAGTCTGTCCGGGCTCGAAGGTCGCCCTGTCACCCTGAGCAAGGACCAGGCCGATGTGACCGGGCACCGGTAGGTCGAGATGCGGTCTCGTAACGATGTCCTCGACCAAGAAGCCATCGAGCCGAGAGCTCGAGTCGATGAACTCCAAATCCTGGTTCGTCTGGATGATCACGAGGGCGCACTCGGGATCGAAGAACACGACCTCGACCTCGACTCGGTGGACCATGCTGCCAACGCTAGGTCCACATTCTCCCGAGGAGTCCGAGTGCGGTACGGCCCGCATGTCAGGTAGCTCCTGTTGTCGGATGCTTGGCAGTCTGCTCGCCGTGTACTCAGGCATCGAGAGCTGTCGGACCCGTTCGTCCGAGCGCCCTGAGGAGGTGTGGTGGCTCAGGTGCGGTCGGGTGTCGTCGGTCCTGGGGTAGAAGTCTGCTCGCGATGACGGGCCGCGTTGAACACCGCATAGGCACCACAACGGTCGCAGTCGACGTCGTTGCCGTAGCAGCAGAACGTGCGCTCGAACACGCCGCCATCGCCGACATAGAGCGGCAACATCGACTTCAGTGCGCAGTTGTCGCCAACATAGTCAAGGCATTGGTCGGACTTCATGAGTTCGAGGGTGCCGACACTCGTCTTGACGAGCTCGGGATAGCGCCTCTTGAGGGCGATGACTCGATCGACCACCTCATCCCGCTCCTCATTGGTGTCCCAAGCCAGGTCGCTTTGCTCTCCTTCTTGGGGCACGTAGAAGGTGAAGGCGACACCGTCGACCGGCCAGTCGATCACGGCTTCCACGAAACGCTCGATACTCGGTGCGTTCTGTTTGGTGATCGCCATCTGCAGCATCACGATCGTGCCGTCGTCAGGGTCTCGTTCACTGATCGACTTCTCGACCTTGGCGAAGACACCTTCACCCCGGATGGCATCGTTCTCCTCCGGGGGACCGTCGAGTGACACAGAGACCAGGTGACCGGGAGCGCACGGGATTCCATAGGTTCCGTTGGTCACTATGGAGCCGTGTTCGAACAGGTCCATCCCTGCCAGCACGAGCTTGCGTCGAACCATCGGCTCGCCCCCCATGAAGAGCATGCTCTTGATTCCGTGGCGGTCCCGCAACACCTCCAACTGGTGGAGCATGGTTTCGTCGTCCATCCGGTCGATGAAGGCGTTGGGATTGGCGTCGCGGAATACGAAGCAGTGGGCGCACTCGAGGTTGCACCGGTTTGTGACATTGACCAGTGCTGCAGGGAACGGTCGGGCCCCGAAATCGGTCGGGTCGGTTGACGTCGTCATCAGAACCTCCTCCTTGGCAGTACTACCAGGGAGGAGGTTCCCCTGTCGAGGTCTGCTTCGTCACGACTCGACAACACCGCCATACGATGCCTCGACCCCTCGGCTCTTCCCCCGGGTGGCGACCGCGTCGGCCAGATCGGCAACGAAGTCGTCGGCAACGGCCAGATGACCGGGCGAGACCATGAGGTGGAGGCCACCTTGTTGGCGGTCGAGGTGCCAGCCCTTGTCGTCCATGGCATCACCGATGGCGCCCGTCGCGTCGGCACCGGCCCGCGATGAGAATTCGAACAACGACATGTCGGGCTGACCTGTCACCTCCAGTTCCTCGATGGCTCGTATGCCTTGGAGGAATATCTCGGTGGCGACCCTGACGGTGCGGGCCTTGGCCAGATAGCCATTATGGCCCAAGAACTGAATAGTGGCCCAGGCCCCAGCGATGGGTGCGGCCGGCCGGGTACCGGCGGTAGTAGCCGAGCCATAGAGGCCACCGGGCCAGCCGTCGAACAGGAAGTGCTGACGGCGCTTCAAATCGACATCGCGATAGGTCACGACGGAGGCCCCCTTGAAGCAATACCCATACTTGTGGATGTCAGCTGAAATGGACGTGACCCCTGGCACCGAGAACGTCCACGGAGGGACGGGTTCACCGATCTCCTCCCAGAAGGGGAGAAGCCACCCGCCGAGGCAGGCGTCGACATGGCAGAGTGTCCCGCGCTCGAGGGCCAGCTGGGCCAGATCGGTTATCGGATCGATGATGCCGTAGGGGTAGCAGGGAGATGAGCCAACGATGAGGGCGGTACGATCACTGGCCTTGTCAGCCATGGCCGTAACGTCTGCTCGCAGGTCTTCCCCCACTGGCACTCGCACCTCTTCAACACCGAGGTAGTGAGCGGCCTTGGTGAACGCAGGGTGGGCGGTGCTGGCCAGGACGAGTTGAGGTCGATCGACACCGCGAGAGCGTGCTTCCTCACGGGCCGTGTAGACGGCCAAGAAGATGCTTTCGGTGCCGCCTGAGGTCATGGTTCCGGCTTGAGGCTCGGTGCCGAAGAGCTCGGCCGCTACCCCTACGACCTCCTGCTCCATGCGGAGCAAGCTGGGATAGACAAACGGATTGAGGGCGTTCTCATGAAGGAACTGCTCGGCGACCCGGTGTTGGAGCTCCTCCAGGGCGGGGTCGTCGGCGTTGTAGACCAGGCTGAACGCTCTCCCGCCCTTCCAATCGATGTCGCCGCCTTGCCAATCCGTGAGGAGGTGGCGCAGCTCGTCGGGATCGCGTCCCTGTTCCGGGAGAATACTCGTCATTGTCGGATCGTAGGTCACCGGTCTCCTTCGCCCACAGGTCAGGTTCATCGATTTGACCCCGGGGGTTGACTTTTATTCGATATTTCGATAAATATAGAAGTATGAAACAGTCAGCAGTGGTCGAGGCCCTGGCCGCATTGGCCCACGAGACCCGCATCGAGGTGTTCCGCCTCCTGGTGCGAGCCGGTCCCGATGGTCGGGCGGCGGGTGCGATCAGCGATGAGCTCGATATTGCAGCTCCAACGCTTTCGTTTCACCTCAAGGAGCTGAAGGGAGCGGGCCTCGTTGCCTCCCAGCGGGTCGGTCGATCCCAGATCTACCGTGCCGACTACGCCGCCATGCGAGAGCTGTTGACGTTTCTGACCGACAAATGTTGTGTGGGTGTCACCGAGTGCGCCCCCGATCCTGAAAGGCAACACGATGAGCAATACGCAAGAATCCACAACTGAGACGCCAAGCGGTGACGCCCTGCGGCAGACGGTAGCCGAGCGCTACGGATCGCTTGCTCGCGGTGTGCTCGAGACCGAGGAGACAACCACATGCTGTGGACCGACGTCGTGCTCCCCTGAGGGCAATCCGATCACGAGCGACCTCTATACCGATGAGCAGTCGGCAGTCGTGCCGGGGGACGCAATGGCGGCCTCGTTGGGATGTGGAAACCCCACTGCGCTGGCCGACCTGGAGGAGGGGCAGGTGGTGCTCGACCTCGGTTCGGGCGGCGGTATCGATGTCTTGTTGTCGGCCCGACGGGTCGGTCTATCGGGCAAGGCCTATGGGCTTGACATGACCGATGAGATGCTCGAGCTGGCCAGGAAGAACCAGAGGGAGGCTGGGGTCGAGAATGTCGAGTTCTTGAAAGGCACGATCGAGAACGTGCCTCTTCCCGACGACAGTGTCGATGTCATCATCTCCAACTGTGTCATCAACCTCTCGGCCGACAAGTCTGAAGTGTTCCGGGAGGCCTACCGCGTCCTCGCACCGGGTGGTCGCTTCGCCGTCTCCGACGTCGTGGTCAGAGGCGACCTCGACCCCGCGATTCGCCAGAGTATCGAGGCTTGGGTCGGCTGCGTGGCCGGAGCACTGGAAGAGGGCGAGTACCGTTCCGGGCTGGAGGCCGCCGGCTTCGTCGATGTCGAGATCGAGTCGACGCGCGTCTACTCCATCGACGACGCCAGGGAGTACCTGGAAGGGGCGGGCATAGATGCGGATGCGGCTAGTTCGGCCGACGGTCAGGTCGTCTCCGCCTTCATCCGGGCCTCCAAGCGTTGACCTGAAAGGACCTTCGGCCTTGCCGGGGCCGGGATCCCCTCCCTAAGGTCTGGTCTCAGGAGCTGGCCTGGAGTTCTCGGGGGAAATATGTCAAGTGGAGCGACTGACCGACTGATCGACGTGGCCGAGCAGGTCAACGCCTCTACCGCGTCCGGTGATCCACTCGCAGTGGCCCGCCACTGCCTGCTTGACTGGTTGGGCTGCACGCTGGGGGCCAGAGATGAGCCCCTGGCTTGCTACCTGGCCGATGAGCTTGCTGGGTCGGGCCCGCCTGAGGCATCCCTGATCGGGCGGGGCGAGCGCATTCGAGCACGCGATGCGGCTCTCGTGAACGGGGCTACCTCCCATGCCCTCGACTACGACGACACCCACATGTTGATGAGCGGTCACCCCTCGGTACCGGTCATTCCGGCCGCGCTGGCAGTGGCCGAGCGTGACCAGCGATCGGGCCTCGATCTCCTCCTGGCCATCATCGCCGGGGTCGAGGTGGAATGCCGGCTGGGAGCCTTGATGAACCCGGCCCACTACATGGCCGGCTGGCACGCCACCGGCACCCACGGCTGCTTCGGCGCCGCCGTCGCTACCGGGCACCTTCTCCAGCTCGACCGCCACCAGTGGCGCCATGCCTTCGGGTTGGCCGGGACCCAGGCGGCCGGGCTGAAGTCGGGGTTCGGAACCATGGCCAAGCCCCTCCACGCCGGCAAGGCGGCGAGCGACGGGCTCCTGGCCGCTTCGCTGGCCCAGCGAGGGTTCACGGCCAACGAGAAGGTGATCGAGGCCAAGCTTGGTCTGTTCCACACTCAGGCTCCCGGTGTCGACCAGATCGATCTCTCGCGTCTCGATGCTGTCGAAGACCATTGGTGCATCGCTGACACCCTGTTCAAGTACCACGCCGCCTGCTACCTGACCCATTCCGCCATCGAGGCGGCATTGGACCTGCGGGCCCAAGGTGTCGAGGCCGGTGACGTTGACCTGGTCGAACTACGGGTCGATCCCGCCAGCCTCGACTCCTGCGGCATCTCTGAGCCGGCAACCGCGCTCGAGGCCAAGTTCTCGCTACGGGGGACGGTAGCCATGGCCCTGCTGGGAGACGACATGAGCGATGGCGCCAGCTATTCGGCCGAGCGCATCACGTCGGACGAGGTCACGGCCTTGCGCGATCGGATCGAGGTGGTGCCGACCGCTGGCATCGTCGGCACCCATAGCCAGGTTGCGCTGGCGGACAGAACAGGGCAGCGCCATGAGGCCTCGGTCGATGTCGGTCAACCAGCGGTCGATCTCGATGCCCAGTGGTCGAAACTCTCAGCCAAGTTCGGAGCGCTCGTCTCTCCTGTCCTTGGGGCGGATAGGGCCAAGGATCTCCTGATTGCGGTCGAGCAACTCGATGCCAGCACTCAGGTCGCTGACTTCGTGGAGCTGTGCCGTGGCTGAGTTCGACCCCGACTCCTTCGTGTTGGCCCGCAAGGGCAACCAGTACCAGGACTTCGAGATGGGCCAGGTGTTCGAGCACCACTGGGGCCGCACCATCAGCGCCGGCGACAATGCCTTGTTCTCGACCGCAACCTGCAACTGGAACCCAATGCACCTCAACGCCGGCTTCGCTCAGGCCCACGGCCACGATGACGTGGTCGTCAACCCGATGCTCCTCCTGTGCACCGTGGTAGGCCTATCGGTCGAAGACCTCAGTGAGGGTGGCGGGCCGTTCCTGGGGGTCAACGACTGCACCTTCCACCGAGCGGTACATCCGGGCGACACCATCACCGCCCGCTCGACGGTCACCGACATGAGGGAGTCGAAGAGCAGACCAGACACCGGCATCATCACCTGGCACACCGAGGCCCACAACCAGCACAGTGAGCTGGTGCTCGACTACCACCGCACCAACCTCGTGGCCAAGCGGCGCCAGAACGAGACTTGACGCGATCGTGAACATCCAAGCGACCAAACGAGACGAGACATGGCCCGTCAACTACTGAGCCCAGTGCCGACCATCCCGAGTGCCTACTGGACCGAGGAACGGGAGGCCATCCAGGCGACGGTGCGCGACTTCGCCATGAAAGAGGTCCTCCCCGCGGCCAACGAGCTGGACACCACTGGGGGCGAGATCCCCATGGAGCTGAGAGACAAGATGGGACAGCT
>JAAETV010000056.1 GCA_024227975.1 Actinomycetes bacterium | reverse complement strand
CGCCGATGACTTCTCGGCACGCTCAGGGCGCGCCCCTGTCGGTAGTGACTTGTCGCCGAGTGCTCCGCTTCAACTACGTTGGAGACAGCCCGATCCGGGAGCAAACCGGGTGATCGAGACCCGGTACGGGCCCGATGCAATGGTCACTTCGTTGGAGTAGCGACATGACTGATCAACCGAACGATCCCAACACGTCGAACGTTCAGGACAGATCGACCGGCTCGGTCGCACGGGACGTGGCAACAGTCGGATTGTCGATGTCCGGAGGGGGCTACCGGGCATCCGCGTGGGGCCTCGGCGCGCTGCTCGCACTGTCCGACCTGCGCAGCCCCCATGCGCCCCCGTCCGAGACCGTTGCGACAGTGCGCATGGTGGCGTCGGTGTCGGGCGGTTCGATTACCAATGCCGATTTCGGGCTAGGACTCGACCTCTCGACTGCCACGGCGGACGACGTCGACGCGCGAGCGACGCGGCTTGCACCGAAGCTGGTCGGGGATCGGCGGTTCTTCCTTCCGGTGCTGCTGCTGATGGCGCTTGTGCATCTCGGAGTCGGGCTGTTCCTCGACGGGCCGCTGCCGAATGGGTTCGCCCGATGGGGCGTCGCAGCAGCTGCCGCCACGGTGGTCGGTGTGGCGGTCGGGCCGCGCTCGTGTGACCTGTTGTTCGGTTGGTGGCCCGCTTGGTTGTACGTCGGCGTGATCGCGGCCGGGATCAGCGCGATCGTGTGGCTGCTGGCGGAGCCGTGGGGGATCGCCGATCGTCTCGGATGGGCGCTGCTCGCGATCTTCGCTCTGGCGGTCGTACTCGCCCCCCGGCCGTACGTCGTGCAGCACGCGTTCCACATGTACCTACGCGGCAGTGGTATCGACGATCCGACCTTGCAGGATCTCGACGGGAATGTCGTGCACGTCATCTGCGCGGCGGAGGTGAGTGGGAGCAACCTGCTGTACCTCGGGCCGGGGTTCGCCCACAACGAGGACTACGGCAGCTCCGTCGCCGCGGGCGGCACGCCGGTGGCAGCGGCCGTCCAGGCTTCGTCGAATCTCCCGGGGGCGTTTCCCATCCGCTGGCTCTCGAACAAGCGACTCGGACTGTCAGGGGGTGGGGCGTCGGCGAAGAGGTTCCTGCCGGTCACCGACGGTGGCGCCTACGACAACATGGGGAGCCAGTGGTTCATCGGCCTGCGAAATCGGATCCGGCGGCTGCCCGAGAACGGAGAGGCCGGAGCGCAGATCGCGGCGCTCCTGCATCAACCGGATGTGGTCGTAATCGCGAATGCGTCCGGGCTGGGTCAGACGAAGTGGTCGCCGCTGGTCGGCATTCCGCTGATCGGGTGGGTGCTCGGCCTGCTGCGTATCAAGACGATCCTCTATGAGCAGACAACGGCGTCGCGTCGGACGTCGTTGATCAACGACCGGTTCGACAAGGACGACCCGCTCGGCGCATTGGTGCACATCGCGTCGACCCCCGCCGCGTACGTGAGATTTCAACACGCGAGCAACCCGACGCAGCGCACATCTCGCGCAACAGGCGCGTTCGAAGCGCTCGGTGCCCAGAACTGGGCGGAGCAGGCCACCGCCAACGCGGGAGTGGCAACGGCGTTCTGGCCGCTCTCCCCGACGCTTATGAGCCAGGTGATCCACCACGCCTACCTTCAGACGATGCTCAATATGCACGTCAAGCTCGGCACACCGCTGCGGATGCCAGCGCGGGCCGAGTTTGACGGCCTGGTCGCGGGCCGCCAGCGAGCCCTTGAGACCGAGTGGGTGCCGTAGGAGAAACTCGCTCGACGATGGCCGGACCGACCTCGTCGATGTCGATGCCGAACTCGTTGCGTCAGGACGCAGCCTCCGCAGGCTGCCCCCTGACAGCACGGCGTCTCTGTGATCACGGCCCATCTCGATCAAGCGGTTCACCCAGGTCGACGTGGATCGACTTCGCATCGGTGCCGGCGCGGTAGACGACAGAGCAGTTGGGCGGCCGGCGGCTGATCCATTCGTCGACCGTCACGAGGTTGGCTCGCGACGTTTCGCTGGTCGTATCGAGGTGGGCGCGACGGTCGAACGTGAAGTGGATCGTGTACGGCTCATCACCGCGGGCCGCCGCAATCATGTCGAGCGTCGCCGGATCTGGGTTGTGGTGGCGGCCGTCGCCGGACACGACGTAGTGATCGGCGGTGACACGCCGGAAGAAGTCCTCGTCGACGTTGTTGTCGCTGCCGTGATGTGGGAGCTTGAGCAAGTCGACATGGAAGCGCTGGCCGGCGGCGACCAGGTTGGCCCGCTCGATGCCCTCGAGCACGTCATCCCCACGGGCGTCGCCGGTCAGCAGCATCGATCGCTTGTCGCCGCGCTCGCCCAGCTCCGCGAGCACGACGATGCTTGCGAGGTTGAACGGGCTCCAATCGGACATGGATGCGACCTCTGCGGCGGACTTCTCCTGCCTGAGGATCTTGGGAAGCTCCTGGTCCCACCGGTCCTGGTACGCCTCCACGCGCTCGGCACTGGGGCCGAGCACACGAAACGTCATGCCGTGGCCAAGGTCGATCGGCTCGTCGTCGGGACCGTGGGCGAGGACGAGCCCGCCGAAGGGGACGTTGGGCCCACGGATGCCGAGCTCGTCAGCATCCTTCTGCAGCGTTCTTCCCTGACCGACGCTGGCGATCACCGCTGACTGGCTGCGGACGCGTTCGTCGTCTGCGCAATCGACCTGCAACTCAGCGAGCGCACGGAGCAGAGCTGGGTCATCGTTGCCGATGACGTCATCGAAGCTGTTGTGCCAGAACCGCTTGATGTCGTAGGGCAATGGACGCTGGTCAGAGTTCGCGTCGAGTTGCTCCTCGAAGAGATCGATCACGCCGTTGATGTGGTCGTCGTCGACGTGGCTGACCAACACGAGCTCGATTGGCAGCGTTGGCGGATTCCGGTACTCATAGTCATCGCGGAGCTCGTCCAGGCGCGGCCGGAGGTAGCCGCGGTAGACCCCGCTCGGACCACCATCGATGAGGAGCCACTTGGGGTCACCCCGTGGGCCGTAGTGCAGGATCAGCGCGTCGCCATGTTTCGCGTAGACCGCTTCGAGCGTGAAGAGCATGTCCCTCCTCGTGCTCACACCGACTGCAGGGCCCGCAGGATGTCGAGCAGGCCAGCCCCTTGGAAGTAACGCTCGCGGCCGAGGTCGGTGGCGGTGTCGCAGAGGATCTGCTTGATCTTCAGCGGGTTGCCGATCAACTCGCGGTTTCTCGACATCAGCAACGCTGCGGCCCCACTCACGTGCGGCGCAGCCATACTGGTCCCGTCCTGGTGCTCCTCTCGGTTGCCCGGGATCGTCGACACGATCTTCTCGCCGGGCGCGACGAGATCGGGCTTGAGACGGCCGTCCCCCGTCGGCCCGCGGCTCGAGAAGTAGCTGACGCCGTAGTTGTGGGGCTTGGAGCTGTGGGTTGCACCGACCGTGATCACGGATTCCGCGTTTCCGGGGTCGGTGATACTGATGTTCGAGTACGCCTCCTCGTCGCCGAAACGGGTGAGGTATCGGGCGCGCCCTCGGTTGCCGGCGCTCGCGACGACGACCGTCCCGGCTCCGACGAGTCGGTCGCACTCGATGCAGATCGGCGTGCGTCCGCAGGCGTAATTCGAGACCTCGTGCACCAGCGACAGCGACACGTTCACGCCGTGAACCTCGACGTAGTCACGGCTAGCGTTGAGGCTGCGCACGAATTGGAGCGCCGCCATGATCGCAAACTCGTCGCCGACCCCCTTGCTGTTCACGACCCGCAGGTCGTAGAGCTGGACCTCGGGGCACATGCCCATGCGCCGGTTGGGACGGTCGTCCCGCTTGCTCGGGAGTGGGAGCATGTCGTCATCGTCGTCGTTGTGTCGCCAGTCAGCCGCCAGGATGCCGGCCACGTGCGTCCCGTGATGTGAACGAGGCGGTCGATAGACGCGCATGCCGTTGTCCTTGTCGGGCTCATGCCGGATCTCGAGCAGCGGAGCGAGCAGCTGCCAGTCGACCATCCGCCCCGCCAGCAGCGACCGTTTCAGATCTTCGAGCTCGCTTCGCACGTCGTCGCGGTCGACGTCCTCGACCAGTCCCGCGGCTTCGGCTGCGTCGAGCACGTTGTCCACCTGGTCGTCGAGGAGCTCGCTCACGAGTGGGCGGATCCGAGTGAAGTCGAACGTTCGGACCACCCGCGTGTTGTTGTCGAACACAACTGACTTGGAACGCTTCGCTTCCCGCTTCTCGAACGGAGTCTCGAGCGCCTCTCCCTTCTCATTCCGCTTGCGGAATGCGTAGTGGGTGGCGTCGATGCCGCTGTCGAGGATTGCCCAGGTGATCTGCCCGCCACGCACGTCGAACAGCTGTTGCGCCGCGTCAGCCTTCACCGTCGGGATACTGCGGAACATGGTGGTGATCGTCTTGCGGTTGCGATTGACGCTGTGCAAGCTCGGTTCCGGGATCTCCTTGTTTTCGTCGAACTCCGCATCGTCGAGCAGCTCGAAGAGTGCCTGGACGAGCTCCTCGTTGTTCTTGCTACGGGCTTCGAGTTCGTCGGTCGTCACGGCGAGTTTCTCGGTGGCGAGCGAGATCGTGCCGAGCACCCTCGCCATCCAGGCGAGGTTGGCTGTCGCGTACAATCGCTCGGCGTCGTAGGTCCGGTCGCCCAGTGCCATGAGGAGGTGCTGCTCGAGTTCGCGTCGCCTGGTGTCGTCGCGAAGCATGCTGAGCGGGTGATGCTGCTCGGGGTCTTCGTCCTTGCTCAGCATCTCCCAGAACCACGCCGTGTGCGGGAGGATCACCTGGACGAGCTCGTACAGCCAGAGCCTGGCGACCACCGTGGTCTGGTTGTACGCGATGTCGGCCTCCTCGTCCGCTTCATCGTCGCGTGCTGCGAGCAGGGTCTCGAACTGCCGCTGGCGCTCCGACTTGTTCGTTTGCTGAGCCTGTAACGACTTCCGAAACGAGTCCGCGAGCACGCCGGGCGAACGATCGAAGAGGGGGGTGAGGAGCAGATCCTGACGCTTGAACGGCTCGAGGCCGAACTGGATCCACACGTCGGGCATGACAGGCGAGTCCTGCGTGAACCGCCGAAAGACCCGCGCGTAGCTGGTGGCGGCATCACCTCGTTTCGGCGTACCGCGATCGAACCCGGAATAGATCAGATCCTCGAGAAAATCTCGCTTCCTGAAATAGTCGTCCTCGACCACGGGTTCCTCCTAGTCCTCTCGATGTCCCCTCGGCCGCGACTGGAATCAAGTCAAGTAGCCACCTTGCCACCACTCAACAACACGGCGAAGTCACCTGTCCAGTGCCGAAAGACCATCTCCTCCGTAGCTGCTCAGAGTTCCGGCACCCGTCGGAGCACCGTGTGCGGTCGAGGATCGTGGACCGTCTCATCGTCGGTTGCAGCAATGGTGTCGGCGAGCGCGACGAGGCGGTCCTGCATCGTCGCTGCGAGCTGCGCCTCGTCGCGCTGTATGTCGATGCTGGGCGTGTCGTCGGCATCGTCGGCAGTGATGCCGGCGCGCACGACTCTGAGAATCCCGCCGATGTGGTCGCTGTCGACGTGGCTGACTGCGATCCAAGCGAGCCCGCCCGCCGGTCCCAGAGATCCCGTGCGTCGCCAGCGCCGGCTTCAGGGACCTCTCGAACGCGGACGATGGTCCGCCGTCGATCAGGCCAACGATGTGATCAGCGGACGTGCCTGTGTGTCGAATGATGGTTGCATCTCCGTTTGCGGCGTTCGTTGCCTCGATGATCATGATGCGCCCCTGGTCATGTCACGTCGCCGGTAGCTGAGTGGGAGCCGTGCTTGCGTGTCCACCCATCTGCGGAGCGCGGTGTCGGCGATCACGTAGCCCCAGTTGATGAGATCGCGCTGGGTGGCGTCGTCGAGGTTGGCCAAGCGGGTCTTGACGGCGCGGGCCCGGTTCGTGCTGCTCGTAGTGAGAGTGAACGAATTGCCGAGGTTGTAGTCGGCCAGGCCCTGGAGCTCCGAGACCAGCTGAACCGCGGCGAGATTCTGGGGCCGCAGATGGTGGTCACGGGGGCGGTCTTGGACGGTGACCCGCCCTTCGTGCCGGACGTCTCGTTGGCCCTCTCGACGCCCGAGGATGGGCGTGTCGCAGTGCGCCAGCAAGCCGACGCTGGCGTGGACATGATCAAGGTCTACACCCTGCTTGAGGCGGACACGTTTCTTGCGATCGTCGACGAGGCCCAGCAACTCGGGCTCAAGGCAGTGGGACATGTGCCCGAGTCGATCTATATCGAGGCCGCCGCCGCCGGCCTCGCCAGCAGTGAGCATCTGCACGGCTTCGACAAGGTGATTGGCAAACTGCTCGGCGAGCCGATCGACCTTACCTACCGGGGCATCGGCGCGGACGCCGGCTATTTGTTGCGCCTCGATGAGGTCAACCGCCAAGAACTTCAGGTTGTCTTCGGCCGTCTGGGTGACAGCGGACTGACCGTCTGCCCGACAGTCGTCACCTTCCGAGCCGGAGCCAATCTCGACTCGGTCCGTGCTGGAGACTTTCCTGGTAGCGACTACATCTCCCAATCCGTGTTGGACATCTGGGAGACACAATGGTCCCAACAGGACCAACTGCCGGACGCGATGTGGCAGAACTGGGCGCAGATGGTCAATCAGCTGAACGAGGCTGGGGTGCCATTGATGGTGGGCACTGACCTCATCATCCCCGGCATCATTCCTGGCTTCTCCGTGCACGAGGAAATGGCCATCTGGCAGGATGCCGGGATCGCCCCTGCAGAGGTCCTGCGCAGCGCGACGATCGTACCCACACGCTTCATGGGCTTGGACGATCGACTCGGCACCATCGCCGAGGGCAAGACGGCCTCGATGGTGCTCGTCGCCGCCAACCCGTTGGAAGACATTCGCCACGCCCAACAGACCGAGGGAGTCTTCCTGCGCGGGCAGTACTTCAGTCCAGACGAACTGGATGATCTGCTCGCCGAAGCCAAGGACATGGCACAGTCGTCCACCCAGTGACGGGCGACGTTCCTCACCGCACAGATCAATTAGTCACGAGCGGAAACGCTTCAGCCAGAGCCTCGACCTGGTCACTCAGGATGGGCACATGGGATCGGGCCAAGCCTCCAAGGACTCCGCAGAGTGCCCGCTACGTACTATTCACCCAAAGAGTCGCCGCACGGCACTCGGTAGCCGGCAGGGATTCCGAGTGCCAACGGTCCACCGGTACG
Source organism: Actinomycetes bacterium (assembly GCA_024227975.1). The sequence continues at coordinate 4,147 of JAAETV010000056.1, read as the reverse complement.
ACCGCCGGACGCTCCCATGGTCGACGTAAGATTTCCGATCACGATTCAAGTGCCGTGTTGCATGCAAGGCTGCGACACTTGGCCCCGGCGATATCGCGCACAGCAGGGCACTTCGCGACGTCAGAGATCTCCAGAGGCGGCCGGCAAGACCGGCTTGGCGCTCAATCGTCGCGATGGCCAAAGAGCGTGGCTCGACAGCAAGGTGGCTTGATCAGGGACAGTCCGATGCGGAGCTCGGCCGGTGGAAGCACTGTCCCGTTTGGTCGATCATCGTGTCCGATGCCGGGTCGTATTCGTACTCGACCTGCAGATGGGACATCCAGAGCGTCTTGCCACTCGACAAGTGACAGTATAGGTCCATGGTCGCCTCGAGGCGGTTTCCTGAGATCTGCCCGAACGCGGAACCGCTTGCCTTCGTGAACTCGCCGAAGGCCGTGAGGCAGACCGTTGCACCATCGTCCTGGAAGACCAGACGATGCTCACCTCCGCCGATGGTTACATGCAGTGTGCTTCCGTCCACATCAGTGCCACTCCAAGCTCCGGTCATTGGGTCTTGTCTGGCATCGGCGGCCGGCGCTGCAACAACTGTGCAGGCGAAGGCCAGCACGACGACGACAAGTTTGCGAAACATGGCAACGTCCTCCTGTCTGCTGGTAGATGTCGACCGACGCATCGAGGATTGGGCCGCAGACTCCACCCGATTCTCCTCATGTAGCTGCTCCGATCAGTCTCCGGTGGTTCAGAACGTTTCCTGCCGCTCCAGTCCGAAGAGTTGTTGCAACAACTGCGGGTTCTCTGTTCCTAGGCTACCCGGATCATCGTGGCCGGCTAGTGGACTTGGCCCGAGTACAGATCGAGGAAGCTCTCGCCGGGGATACCAACCAAATTGCCGGTCCCTCGCAGTCTGGTGTAGTCGCCGGTGCCTCCATGGAAGTGCCACTTCGCGGTCGTTCCACCAGTGTTCAGATCGAGGAATACGCGCATGTTGACGTTGATCGTGCCCGAGCCATCGTCACATGTGGCGACCTTCTTGATGCGAAGTATGGCCCGGTCGGGGGAAGCATCGGTCCGTCGAAACCAGAGCACGGCTGTCGTCCCGGACTTGCACATGACCCCAGCGTCGACGGCCGGTCCTGACGCGACGAAATCACCATGTCCAGAAGTCTCGACAACGTCCTCTATCGACACCTGCAGCGGTGGCGTAGCCGACGCCGCCGGCACCGTCGCCGCCAACAGCGCCAACCCACCTATCACTACCGACAAGATCTTGATTCTCATGAGGGCACCTCGCTCGTGTTCGGGAACCGGTACCAACCAGCATCAATACCAGAGCTGGTGAACTGGTAGGGGCGAAGGTCCGAACTATTGAGCACGTAGACGCGAACCAGCAAGGCAGCGAGTTCGATTGCCGCTCAGCGAACTACCGCGACGGCACCACACCAGGCTTTGACAACTTTGGGCCCACGTATCGGGCCGCGCCATGGGAACGCATCAGAGAGTCCTGAGTCGCGACAGCGGGCGGCTCCAGTGATCTGGCGGAGACGAGATTATTCAGCGAGCGATAGGTGATCGCCAAAGGGCGGCTGGCTTGTCGCCCAACCGCCTCTGGATGCGGATCACGGCAAAGGCGATACCGATAATGGTGGCAGCGATCAACGAGTATGTCAGCAGACCAGAGCGAAAGTGAGACGGAGTGCCGTCGAGCACGCCAGAACAGCCAAAGTTGCAGTCACGGCGACCCACGAGGCGAGCCAGCTGAGTACCCGCAGTGCCATGGCCATCACCCGATCGAGGGTAGTCCACCCGCGTCGGATCGTGGGCCGCGAGTACCGGCGTCCTAGCTCGGGTTGTGTGCACCAGTGCAAACGGCCGGCAGCATTCGACCTGGTGGGTCGGGGCCGACGTGGAGATTTCCGGACGGGCAAGGAGTGCCTGTTTGATCCTGATCGTCTGTCTAGCTGGTGTCAGATTCGCTTGAGCGTTCGGATCGCGGGCGGTGGCAGCTCGAGGGTGTTGATCCCGAGATGGGCACCCAACACCATGGCCGGCCCTCGACCCCAACCGATCAGGTGTTGATGACTACCGATCCAAATGACACTGCCACACTCGCTGCCAGAACGGCCGACACTCTGAGAGCATGACCACACGAAGCATCACTCGCTATGAGTGAAACCCCTGGTCAGCAGGTACTTGGTGCCCTCTAGGTGACTGACCGCAGGATATCGCTTAGTCAGTGGGTCGTGAGTTCGAGCCTCACCCCCGGAGCCACAGAGCGCTGGCGATTGGACCCGCGGCAGGGTCGGAGATGCCGGGAGTAATGGTGAAGTAGACGAAGCTGGCGCTCCGGTTGGCGTATCCTGGTGGTCATGGAATTCGAGAGGATCACCATCGATCCCAACAAGATGCGTGGCGTCCCGTGCATCCGGGGGCTTCGCATTCCGGTTGCCACGGTGATCGGGCAGCTGGCGGCTGGGCGGACAGCGGAGCAGATCCTCGCTGACTTTCCGGATCTCGAGCCTGAGGACATCCCTGCGGCCCTGGAGTACGCAGCCGAGGCGGTTCAGGAGCGTGAGTTGCCGCTGAAGCGGACGGCGTGAGGTTTCTCGTCGACGCGAACGTATCGCCTCGACTGGCGGAGTTGCTTTGTGCGGAGGGCCACGAGGCCGTGGCCGTTCGAGATGTCGGCCTGGGTGATGCTTCGGACGATGAGATCCTCGACCGCGCCGGGGCGGACGATCGGGTGGTCATCTCTCACGACACCGACTTCGGCACGCTGCTCGCGTTCCGTCGGCTCAGTAAGCCGTCGTTCATCTTGATCCGCTCGTCGGACCCTCTCACACCCGAGGAGCAGGCGGCGCTGCTGATCGCCAACCTCGACGTCATTGCCGAGGACTTGGAGGCTGGTGCCATCGTGGTGTTTGCCCGTGGCCATCTTCGTTCGCGACGTCTTCCTGTACGGCGTGAGCGCGACCCCGAGTGAGAATATCCGCCCTCGGAAAGGCTCCGGCTCTTCTCTTCTCACCGGCGGGCCATGATGCGTCGGTACGTCTGCTCCGGCTCCTCGGTGTGGCTGACATCGTTGTCCTCGATGTCGATTTGAACCCTTTCGATCACCCGGTGAAGACCTTCTCAGCACCCGGGCCGTAGTCGTCTATGACCGGCGATGCGGTGTCCCTGCCAATGTCCATCGTCTCGTCGGCGAAGAAGACGAACGGCACCGTCTTCTCGATCCGGCCCTCGGCCACGGCCTCACCGTTGCCGAGCAGTGCTCCCGTGCCAGCCGCCCCGGGATGTCCTCCGTCCAAGTCGAACTGGTGCTGCACCGACACGTCGCCGCCCGGAAGGGGGTTCGGTGCGCTGACGGCGTAGATCTCGCTGCTGAACCAGTTGTGCGAGTAGCCGAGACGCCCGCCGATGACGTACAGAGCCCATCCCGAGAAACGGCCGCCCTGGGCGATGAGCACACCGCTGGCGCCACCATCGGGGATCCGCAGTTGCGCCGAGATGACATGGCTGCGGTTCTTGACGTTGAGGACGGTGTTCTCCGTTCGGAGTGACATCCCTTGGCCGAAGCCTTGTGTCGGGCGGCCGGACTGCAACTCGGGCCGTCCCGCGATCGTCGCGTTGAACCGCTCTCCTGTGCGGTCGTCGATCGGGAACACGTTGTACTTGGCCGCCTCGATGATGAACAGCTCCTTCATCTCGGCCAGCCCGTCGGCTGCGGGAGCGCCTCCCACCGTCGGACTGGTCGATCACGATCGACGTCGACCGAACACGACACCAAGCGGAGATCATCCCGGCTCGTGATCCTGATTGGCAGCCGGTCGTGAGCTGGTACATGTGCGAGAAGATCGCCCTGGTTTCGATGGTCACCACATCTTCGCCATAGTGCTACCCGACAACGAGGTCACCGCCCCGGGCGTCGTGGTTACCGTCGGATTCGTCGTCATCGCGAACTCCTTCGCGAGCATGTGGCTGGCCCGTCGAGGCCGGAGCTGGAGCTCCACGTTCGCGGAGCTAGGTGTCATGGCGTCGTCAACCTCACTTCGGTGCTGTTGTTCATCATCTTCGTGCGCCAGTCGGACTCATCGATCAATGAGGGCGCGTCGGTCTTCTTCGTGCTCTTGCTGACCCTCATCGTGACGCT
>JAAETV010000055.1 GCA_024227975.1 Actinomycetes bacterium | reverse complement strand
GGTGTCTACACCGGCTCCAACGTCATCAACCCCTTCACGAACAAGGCCATCCCCCTCTACCTGGCCGACTATGTCCTGACCACCTACGGCACCGGCGCCATCATGGCCGTTCCCGGCGAGGACCAGCGCGACTGGGATTTCGCCAAGGCCTACGGGCTCGACATCATCCGCACCATCCAACCTCCCGACGACTTCGACGGGGAGGCCTACACCGGCGACGGCCCGGCTATCAACAGTGAGTGGCTCAACGGCCTGGAGGTCACCGAAGCCAAGGCCAAGGCCATCGAGTGGATCGAGAAGCAGAGCCTGGGCCACGGGCGCATCAACTACCGCCTGCGTGACTGGCTCCTGTCCCGCCAGCGTTTCTGGGGCTGCCCCATCCCCATGCTCTACTGCGACTCATGCGGCCTGGTCCCCGTCCCCGAGGAGCAGCTCCCCGTCCTCGCCCCCGACGATGTCGAGTTCACCCCAACCGGCCAGTCTCCGCTGATCAGCCATCAAGGCTTCCTCAACACCACCTGCCCCCAGTGCCACGAACCAGCCAAGCGCGAGACCGACACGATGGACACCTTCGTCGACTCGTCGTGGTACTTCATGCGCTTCGCCGACCCCTGGAACGAAGATGCCCCCGTCAGCCTCGACGCCGTAGCCAAATGGCTACCCGTCGACCAATACATCGGCGGCATCGAGCACGCCATCTTGCACCTGATGTACGCCCGCTTCTTCACCAAGGCCATGGCCGACCTCGGTATCGCCCCCAAGGACCTGCGGGAGCCGTTCCAACGTCTCTTCACCCAGGGCATGGTC
>JAAETV010000054.1 GCA_024227975.1 Actinomycetes bacterium | reverse complement strand
GTCTCGATCAGGTGACGTAAGGCTCGGATCTTGATCTCGTCAGCCAGCTCAGGGACCCACTCCCCGACCGGAGTGCCCTCGTCGTCGAGGACCCGGATGATGGTGGTGGTGAGGGGGTGGGTGGCCTCAGGGGGCGCGTCGATGGGGAGCTTGGGCACCGTACCAGCGGGAGGGATCGGCACGTGCGAGAAGTCGGGCTCCTCCCCTGGCCGGGCCGGTGGTTCGGGGACCGTCAGCCTCATCTGCCTCATCTGAGCCATCGGCCCAATCATAGGCCAAGGCGAGCCGTCTCGCCGCTACCCCAACCCGAGGCGTTGGAACTGTTCGGCTGGCTCTACGGGCCGTCAACGGGCCGGTAGCCAATCAGCAGGTGGGCCACGAAGCGAGGACACGGGCTTCGGGTGGGGGAAGGGGACGATTGGCCAGCATGGCCAGGTCATCGGCCAGGATCCGACGGGTGTCGGCCGGGTCGATGATCTCGTCGATCTTCATGGTGCCGGCCGCCTCGTAGGGGGAAGTGGCCTCGCCGACCTCGGCCACCAGCCGGGCTCGCTCCGCTTCCCTCTCCTCGGGGTCGGTGATCTGGTCGAGCTTGGTCCCATAGGCCACATTGACACCGACGTCGGGATCCATGAACCCGATCTCAGATCCGGGCCAGGCATAGAGGCCCTTGTTGACCATGCCGGCCCCGTTCATGGCCTGCCACGCCAGCCCGAAGGCCTTGCGCAGGCACACGGTGAGAGTCGGGGTCGAGGCCAGCTGGAGGGCCTGCATCATCTTCATCCCCCAGTGGAGCATGAGATCGTGCTCGACCCGCTTGCCAACCATGAACCCCGGCACATCGACCAGCCAGATGATGGGGATGTTGAACGAGTCGCACACGGTGGTGAGACGGATGATCTTGTGGCAGGCCTGGGGGTCGAGAACACCGGCGTTGAACATGGGGTTGTTGGCGATGAAGCCAACCGACCAGCCATCGAGGCGGGCCATACCCGTGGTCACGCTGCGGGCGTAGTTGGGTTGGAGCTCGAACACCGAGTCGTCGTCACAGATCCGGGCCACCACCCGACGCATGTCATAGCCCCTGGTGCGGCGGGCCGGGACCAGGTCGACAAGGCCGGGGTCGGGGCCAATGTCGCCGGCCGGGGCCGCCCGGGGGGCGCGCTGGTGGATGTTCGACGGGAGGTAGCTCAGCCAGCGGCGGATAGCAGCGTAGGCCTCGGTGTCAGTTTCGACGCCGAGGTCGATCTGGCCCGTGGTGCGAGCGTGGACGTCGACCCCGCCAACGTCTTCGAACGAGATCACCTCCCCGGTTGCGATCTCGAACACCTTGGGGGAGGTGACGGCCAGGGTCGAACCCCGGGTCATGACCACGAAATCTGACAGGGCCGACAAGAACGAGGAGCCACCAAACGAGTGGCCAACGATGGCGGTGGCCATGGGTATCTCGTGGCGACGGCGGGCCATGGTGAACAATTCGCCCGCTTCGGAAATCCCCTCAGAGCCGATCAGGTCGGGGATGCGGCCACCCCCCGTCTGACCGAAGTGGACGACCGGGGTGCCCATGGCCATGGCCCGGTCGTAGAGGCGTTGCTCCTTGCGGCCACCAACGATGGAGCTCGATCCCCGCTTGACCGTGATGTCATCGCCGAACACGGCCACCGGTCGGCCATCGGCCAGACCATGGCCCCCGATCTTGCCGTCACCCGGGGTCGAGGCCCGGTCGTCGTGGCGCATGGAACGGGAGAAGGTACCAATCTCACGGAAGGTGTCGGGATCGAGGAAGCTGTCGATATGGTCCCGAATCGTTTTCTGACCATCAGCGTGGAGGCCTGCGACCTTGGCCGCCCCTCCCATCTCGGTTCGGATCTGTTCAGCCCGCTTGGCCCGAGCGGTATTGGTGTCATCGGGCTCTGCCCTCTGATCCACCTCTGGCGTTGGCGCAGTCGGGTCCGCTGCGGTCGTCGTGTCACCTGATCCATCCGACATGCCCGGAGAGTACTGGCCCAGCCCCAAGCCAGCCCAGCTGGCGGGGCGAGCCCAACTCGGGGCGCGGTTCAGGGGGTGGCGAAACCGTCGGGATACTGGATGAACTCGAACAGGATGCCAAGGATCGAGGCGGGGTGGGAGAAGGTGAAAGAGATGTCGCCGTCGAAGCGACGACCGGCGTAGTCGACCGCGGGCATGGGGTTGGTGACTGGATGGTCAGCAACGAAGCGAACCCCTTTGGCCCCCAGGCTCGACATGGTGTCGTCGATGTCATCAACGGCGAAGGCAATGTGGTGGAGGCCCTCCCCTCGCTTGGCCAGGAAATCAGCGATCACACCGCTGTCGGCCGTCGGTTCCATGACCTCGAAGTCCACCTTGCCCACCCGGCACATCCGGAACCGCATGTCATAGAGGGGGACGTCGACCAGTTCGCCGACCTCAGCATCGAAGAGGTGTTCGAACAGGGCAACGGCCTGGTCGAGATCACGAACCGCGATTCCGACCTCGGTGATTCGACGAATGTCCATCCCCGCACCATGCCAGCCGCCACCCGGTCCCCGCTAGAGGGGGACGTCGCAGAGGGAGCGGGACCGGCGGGCCCAGTTCCAACTCAGGGGTCCGTAGCCGTACGAGGTTGGTTCGTCGCACAGCCACTCAGTGATACTGGAGGGACGGCCATCGAGTGAGATCCAGTCGAAATCGGCAACGGCCCCTTTGGCATCCTCGCTGAGGGTGGTGAGATAGACGATGTCGACCTCGGCCGAGTGGGTGGCCCGATCGAGGTTGGTCCTAGCCACCAGCGCCTCGGGATTCACGAGGGCGAACACCAGGGCCAGTACGGCTGCGCTGAGCACGGCAAATGTCGGCAACCAATTGAGGTCGGAGCGCAAGCCCAGGGCACGGATCACCGACAGGGCGGTCATTATGGCCAGCCAGCAGAGAAAGGTGGCGACCGATAGGCGCAGCATGGTCAGCCCGAAGGTTTCCATGTAGAACCACAGCCGGCTGAAGGTGACTACGATCAGACCGCCCAGGGCCAACCCCATCAGCCCGGCCGGAACTCGTTGGTGAGGGTCGGGGCCGTCGGCTGAGCGGCTCGAGCGATGGGCCCCGTTGAGCACGGCCAGGCTGACGGCGGCCACAGCCACCAGTTGGAAGAAGCCCTGCCGGGCGTACTCGGCTGGGGTGAGGCCCTCGGCCGCCAGAACGGCTTCGGCCCCCCCGCTCAACACCACAATCTGGATGATGCACCAGACCCCGAGGATGGCGGCCACTGACCACACGACAGCCCGACTCTCGGCCTGGAATCGGGGACTGCCGGCTGTGGTCGTCTCGTCATCGTCCCGCTCGGCACTGGCCAGTAGCACGAGGGCAGCCACCGGAACCACGAAGACGGCGGTGAGAACGATGTGACCGCCCCCGGCTATGGGGTCGAGGGCGACGACGAGATTGGCGAACACCGCATCGCCGCTGGCCAACAACGAGGCCAGGACCAAGACCACGGCTCCAGCCACGGCGGCCGTTCGGAGGGCGGCGGCGGCCCGTCGACGGTCGGACCTGGTGACCGAGGCCACCAAGGGAGGGAGCCAGATGAGGCTGTCGTGAAGCTTGTCTGTGGCCTTGGTCAGAGTCCGGATCCAGGGGCGCGGCCTGGTCACCGTCAACCCGTCGGCAGCCAGTAGGAGGAGTAGGGCGACGACGGCCACCACCGTCATCGAGGTCACCCAGGGCGAGGTCCGGATGCTCAATGTCATTCCAAGGGCCGCCAACAGACAGGTTGCCACCAGATCAGGCCGAGGGACCGGTCGGCGGCCGGCCACGACCAGCCCCAACCCGGTCACCACGGTCACCGAACCGATCAACGAAGCGGCTGGCAGCCGGGCCGCCAGGTTGGCGACGAAGGCAACGACGACGATCACGGCCAGGACTGCGCCCGACGGGGCCGGCAAGGGAGCAAGCGGTTTCGACCAGTCGAGCGGGAGCGGGCCGAAGGCGTGCCGCGCCAGATCCGGGGCCTCCGGCCGGGGTGGGCCGTGTGCCGGTGAGGCTTCCGGGAGGGGAGGCGGGTCGGGGTCGGCTCTGCGATCGGCAGGATCTGGGGCGCGCCAGGTCGACGATCTGGTCATCGTTGTCTCCGTTCAGTCGTGGCCCGGCTACCGCCGCCGGGCCGGGTAGGTACGGGTCAGTTGGGGGAGCGAGATGGTAGACGCACCATCACACACGCTCCGGTTGGTTGGTTGGCCGAGATCTCGATCGAGCCCTGGTGGCGGTCGACGATGAGCTTGGAGATGGCGAGACCGAGCCCTGCCCCTCCCCCACCGGTCACCGCCGAACCGTCGGCCTGCCAGAAACGCTCGAACACCCGAACCTGGTCCTGAGGAGCAATCCCAGGCCCATGGTCTCGGATCTTGATCTCGACGTTGTCGTCGATGCTGGCCGCTTCGACCAATACCTCGCTACCGAGGGGGGCGAAGCGGAGAGCATTGCCGATGATGTTGGTGAAGAGCTGATGGAGGCGGACCTCATCGCCGACCAGGCCGAGCGGGCCGAACGTTTGGAGGGTGATGGTTGAGCCGGGGTGGAGCAACATCGCTTCCTCCACCACCTGCTTGAGCAGGAGCCCAACGGCAACAAGCTGGTCACGACCCTCGTCGGGAGCCCTCTCCAACCGGCTCAGGTCGAGGAGTTGGCTCACCAGCTTGGCCAGATGATCGACCTGAGCCATGACGGTGGCCAGGGTCTCCGGGTCGGGCTCAGAGACCCGGTCGACCAGATTCTCGACCTGGCTACTGAGGGCGGCCACGGGAGTTCGCAGCTCATGCGAGGCGTTGGCCACGAACTCCTTGCGGGAGCGGTCGACCTCGGCCAACTCGGCCGCCATCCGGTTGAAGGCAACAGCCAGCTGGCCGACCTCGTCGGTGGTGGCCACATCAACCCGACGGCGATAATCGCCTCGACTCATCTCCTGGGCCCCCTTGGCCATCTCCCGCAAGGGGTAGGTCATCCCGTGGGCCAGGAACTGGACGGCGATGAGGGCAAGGGCGGCCGACAACAAGGGCCGTAGCCATACCGGCCAGCCCAGGAGGAACCCGATCTGGCTCATGGCCGCTGTCACCCCGACCGCAGCCAGGATCACGATCGACCACTTCAGCTTGATGCTGGAGATCCCTTCGAGGGGACGGGGCCGACTCATCCGAGCCCATCCCACGGCTCACTGATTGCTGGTCCGAGGCTGTAGCCGACACCGTGCACGGTGCGGATCAATCGGTCGGTCGTCTTGCGGCGGATGGAGCGGATATGGCTGTCAACGGTCCTCGTTCCTGATCCGTCTCGATAGCCCCAGACCTGGTCGAGAAGCTGGAGCCGGGTGAGGACAGCTCCCTCGGCTTCATGAAGGGCCCGCAGCAGATCGAACTCGGTTGGGGTGAGATGGATCGGGTCCCCCTCGTAGACGACCACACGGCGAGCAGGGTCGAGGTGGAGCGGGCTTTCAGAAACACCCCCACTGCTTCCGACACCATCCAATCTCAGGCCGGTTGGTCCCGCCACCGGGGCCGGGTCGGAGGTGATGCGGCGCAACACGGCCCGGATACGGGCCACCAGTTCCTTCATCGAGAAGGGCTTGGTCAGGTAGTCGTCGGCGCCTATGCCGAGGCCGACCAGCATGTCGGTCTCGTCACCCCTGGCCGTCAACATCACCACCGGGATCCGTCCCCGCGGGGCCAGGTCGGGGTTGGCATGAACCTGTCGACAGACCTCGATGCCGTCGAAGCCAGGAAGGTTGAGATCGAGGACCATCAGGTCGGGCCGGCACTCGATGGCAGCGGCAACCGCAGCCGGCCCATCGACAGCCAGGCGGGTGCCGAAGCCTTCGGCTTCGAGCCGGTCGACAACGGCGGTAGCGATGGCGGGTTCGTCCTCGACGACGAGGATTGTCGCCATCTGGTCGATCGAATCCACGTCGCCACCGTACGACACCGATCCTGTAGATGTCCTCCGCGAAATGTGAAGATGTGGTGCAGACCGAGATCGACGGCAACGGGAGAAGCGACCATCATTGGGCCATGCCTCTCGGACCAACATGGACCATTGGTGACGTGACCGTCACCAGCATCATCGAGCTCGACCAACATTGGAAGTTCGCCTGGCTGCTGCCCGACGTGACCGAAGCCGACATCGACGCCGTCGACTGGCTGCGCCCCCACTTCGTCGATGAGGACGGGAGGTTGATCCTTCGCATCCAGGCCCTCGTCGTCGAGTCGGATGGTCAGCGGATCCTGGTCGACACCTGTGTCGGCAACGACAAGCCCCGTCCCACTCCCCTATTCGACATGTTGAGCACCACCTTTTTCGACGATCTGATCGGGGCTGGGTTCGAGCCTGACAGCATCGACCAGGTGGTGTGCACCCATCTACACGTCGACCATGTCGGCTGGAACACGACGCAGGTCGACGGGCAGTGGGTACCCACCTTCCCCCGCGCCCGGTACTTGTTCGGTCGTATCGAGTATGAGCACTGGTCGGCGGTCGACGAGACGGCAGCATACGGCGACGTCATGGCCGATTCGGTGGAACCGATCTTCGCCGCCGGGTTGGCTCAGCTGGTCGAGTCCGACCATGAGCTGACGAGCCAGATCAAGCTGGAACCGACCCCGGGCCACACCCCTGGCCATCACAGCATCCGCATCAATTCTGGCGGGGCTGAGGCTGTGATCACCGGTGACATGGTCCATCACCCGATCCAGTTCCCCCGGCCCGATTTGGCCTCGGGGGCCGACACCGATTCGGCGGCTGCCATTGCCACCCGCCGATCGAGCTTCGCCCGGTGGGAGTCCGACGAGGTCCTGGTCATCGGCACCCATTTCGCTGGGCCCGGGGCCGGCCGGTTGAAGGGTGACGGTGACACCTGGCGGCTGGTGTTCTGATTCCGAGCGCCGCGGCCGCGGCCGCTCAACCCAGCCCAGGTCCGCTCACGATGCTGGCTTGTACTGGTCGACGTATTCCAGCAGTTCGGCCAGGTTGCGATGGCCGCCGGGTTGAAGGATGAGACGGTCGACGCCGAGCTCGGCATAGGCCTCTAGGTGACCTGGCTTGAGTCGCCCCGCTGGGGTGATGCTGATCTCCAGCTTTCCTAGCTCGGCCGGCCGCTCGTGGCTATCGGCCATCTCAGCCAGGAGGGCCAGGTCAGCGGCCGTCGTCTCAACATCACGCATGAACCCGTACCATCCGTGGGCCGTTTCGATCGCTCGTCTGACCGCGGCCCGACTATGGCCACCGGCGACGATGGGAATGGCAGCCTGAGCCGGTTTCGGGTACGCGGTGACACTGTCGAGGGAGACGAACTCACCGTTGAAGGTGACAGCGTCATCGCTCCACAAGGCCCGAATGGCTCGCAGGTACTCGTCGGCCCGGCCCCCGCGACCGGCCATGGGAACACCGCAGGCCGTCATCTCCGCTTCCAGGTAGCCGACACCGAGGCCGAACATGAGGCG
>JAAETV010000053.1 GCA_024227975.1 Actinomycetes bacterium | reverse complement strand
TGGCCCGCCGAGTATGACGGACTGCGTCAGATCAATATCGAGCCGATCGGCATCGACTCGTGTATCTCCTGGTTCGGAGTGAGCGTGTTCCTCGACTCCTCCGACCAGATCGCCGGCGTCGTCCTCGACCTCTTCGGCCCCTGACGGCTGACGATGACCGGTAGAGCTCCTCAGCCCGATCGATGGGTCGGCTCGGGGCCGACATAGAGGGCCTTGGGGCGCATGATCTTATTGTTCGAGGCCTGCTCCAGTAGGTGAGCTACCCAGCCGACGACCCGGCTGGTGGTGAACGTCGGGGTGAACATCGACTGGGGCAACCCGGCCAGATACAGCACCACCGAAGCGTAGAACTCGACATTGGTCACCAGAGCGGCCTCCGGCTTCCATCGGGCCAGCAAGGTAAGCATGCGGTTCTCGATCTCCTCGGCCTGAGCAATAAGATCACCCCCGAGCCCGAGGGCCACCTCCCTCAACAACACCCCCCTCGGATCCTCCACCCGGTAGACGGCATGGCCGAATCCCATGATCGGCTGACCTGCTTCCAGCCGTGCCATGGCCCACGCTTCGGTATTGGCCGGGTCGCCGATCTCGTCGATCATGTCCAGCACCCGGCTCGGGGCCCCACCATGGAGTGGGCCCGATAGCGCCCCCACCGCAGCCGATAAGACACTGGCCACCCCCGCCCCGGTGCTGGTCACCACCCGGGTGGTGAACGTCGAGGCGTTGAACCCATGATCGGCCGTCAACAGCAGGTAGATCTCCACGGCCCGGGCCAGCGGGGGCGACGGGACCGCACCGGTCACCATCCTCAGATAGTCGACAGCATGGCTGAGACCGGGATCAGCGGTCAATGGAGCCTCCCCCTCCTTGGCCCGATGCATGGCGGCCAACACCGTTGGGACCGCAGCCGCCACCCGCACACCCCGAGCCCGTCGCTCCTCGGGTGTGAGATCGATTGTCGCGGTGTCGTCGACGAGCAATCCAATAGCCGAGACCAGGCCAGTCAGGGGGCTCTGGACTCGGGACGCGACCTGGGTGATCACCTCCATGGTGGCCGGCTCGACATGGCGCCCGGCCCCGAGCTCACCCCGGAACCGGGCCTCTTCCGACGTAGCCGGCAGGGCCCCGTCGATGAGTAGGGCGGCCGCGGCCTCGAAGCTCTGCTGGCGGGCAATATCGACAGCATCATGTTGGCGGTAATGGAAGAACCCCTCGTCGCCACGAACCGAGCCGACGCTCGTTTCCGCAACGATCAGGCCCTTCAATCCGGGGGGAGCGATGAGCGTAGTCATGGGTCTCAGCCTGACTTCAGCCTCGTATGTTGACAATATTGATCAAGTCAACGTTGATCGCATCAACCTCACCGTCGGGGCCAGGCAAGGAGAGCCCAGTGGAACAGAAACTGACGGCCGAACAAGCCGCCTCCCGCCTCGGGATCAAGCGGGCCACCCTCTACGCCTACGTGAGCCGGGGCCTGATCGACCGCACCGTGGCCACCGATGGCCGAACCAGCCTCTTCGACCCCGACGATGTCAATCGCCTGCGACGAGGCGGCAAGCCCGACAACGATGGGGAGCTCCAGACCCTCATCGCCACCTCCATCACCAAGATCGACGACCAGATCCTGTCCGTCCGGGGCCAGGACCTGATCGGGTTGGTCCTCGGCGGCCTGTCGTTCACCCAAGCCGTCGACCTGTTATGGGAAGCACCGTCGAGCGAGGTCTGGATCGACGAAGCGACCGACCGAGTAATCGAAAGGGCGGGCAGGCCAGCCCAAGGCCCCCTCCTCGATCAGCTCCGCATCCTGGTGGCCGAGCGCTCAGCCCGAGATCCCCTCCGCCACGACCTCTCACCCCACAGCGTCCGAGCGGCCGGGCGGGGTCTGATCCTGGCCCTGGCTCGGGGGCTTCCCCCTCGCTCCCCCGGACCGGACACCACCGTCGCCGCCAGCGTGTGGCGACGCCTGGTGTCCTCGGACTCAGCCTCAGAAGGGGCTGATCCAGAAGGCCCAGAGATCCGGGCCCTCGACGTGGCCATGGCCCTACTCGTCGATCACGGTCTGGCCGGCTCTACCTTCGCCGCCCGCATCGCCGCCTCGGTGCGGGCCGACCCCTACTCGGTCGTCAGCGCCGGCCTTGGTGTGCTCGGTGGTCCCTTCCACGGGGCCGCCAGCTCGGCCGTCCACGAGCTCTTCGTCGAAGCGGAGACTTCGGGTGACGCCGCCGTCACCGTCGGCACCACCCGCCGACGACTCGGCGTCTTCCCCGGCTTCGGCCACACCGTCTACCGCCTCCAAGATCCCCGCTACGGGGCCCTGATGGCCATGATCGTCGACGCCTGGGGCCATGACCCCCGCCTGGTCACCATCTACCGGGTCCGAGACCTGGTCAGCGAGCGCAGCGATGCCCTACCGAACGTCGACCTCGGTATCGGGGCCCTCACCTACCTGGCCCGAATGCCCCCCGATGCCGGCGAAGCCATCTTCGCCATCGCCCGTACCGCCGGCTGGTTGGCCCACGCCATGGAGGAGTACGACGAGAAGCCCCTCCGCTTCCGAGCCCGAGCCAAATACACCGGCCCCTAGCGCCGGGGCCCTCACCTCAGGGCGCAGCTACTCGCGCTCTGTCTCGACCTGGTCAGGCGCAGGACGCGAATCAGACTCGGTCGCTACTGCCCCAGCGATGTCTTCGATCAGATATTGGGTTCGTGGAAGCAGCCCCGCTTCGGGGAATGTCGATTCGAGGAATTGGAACGCCTCGTGAGCGGAGGTGAAGCCCATCAGCCGATAGAGCTCGGCGAGATCGTCGGCGTCACGCTCGACCCTGGCCGCGACAACCTTCATGGCGAACAGGTAGCCGGGCGAGGCGACCCGAACATTGAGCCCGACTGTTGAGTAGACAACGGTCGAGGCCGGATCAGCACCGAGCATGAGACCCTTCACTGCGTCATTCAGCCAGTCGGCGGGGACATCATGATGGTTGGCGGCAACGGCTGCAGCTGCGTCGTACACCGCCTGTTTGGGCTCGAAGACTGCGTCGATGTCACGAGTGGATCGCCGGGTGTTGTAGGCCAGCGCCATCGCTGCTCCGCCAACAACGAAGAGCTCTCCCCGCACTCCCCTTTGCTGCAACTCGCCGTCAAGCTCCGCCAGGAGGGCCTGAATCCTAGTTGCATCGAACATCTCATACTCCAGTCAGGGACTCGGCATGGCAGAATACGCCGCGGTTGGCCAGCTCTGGTGGTGTGTTGACCAGTGCCGAGGCCATGAGCGAGGGGAAGTCGCTGACAAACCACCATTGCTCGGTGAATCGAGTCGGCTCCACCGTCCAGATAGGGATGCTGACATCCGCCTGTCGAGCCAGTCGCTCGACCACTCCACCCACGAGCGCGTCCCAACGACGCTCACCGGTCGAACCAGGATCGACCGATATCGCCGCGCTGAGCTCACCACCACCAACCGTTTCCAGCCCTACCGACAGATCAGCAATCAGACGAAAGGCCTCAGCATCTGATCCGCTACGGAGTGCTAGCGCCATGGCCGCCACCGCATCGGCCAAGGATCCCGAGACCAAGGACCAGTTGAGGTGGAGACCAGCGGCTCGCACGATCCGGTCGAGGGTGGCAACAGTTGGCTGTTTGGCCCCGGACTCATAGGCAGCAATCGCCGGCTGAGACGTCCCCGAGGCGCGGGCCAGCGCCGCTTGACTCAACCCGTGCGCCGCTCTAGCTCGCCGGATCACCTCAGCTGCTTCCACAACCCGATGATATCTGATCAGATATGACATCCCCACTCTGCTGACGCCCGGAAGCGCTCACTCAGGTATGGGCGCTCCAGGAGGCGAACATGGAGGCGTAGTGGCCCTCGTTGACCACCAGATCCTCATGGCTGCCGATCTCGGCCAGGCGACCATCTCGGATGACGGCGATCCGATCGGCCCGCATAGCCGTTGCCAACCGGTGAGCGATCACGATCGACGTCCGCCCTTCCAGCACCACATCGAGGGCTCGCTCGATCTTGGTCTCGGACGCCAGATCGAGATTTGACGTGGCCTCGTCGAGGATCAGCACTCGCGGCCGAGCCAGGAAGGCACGGGCCAGGGCCAGGAGCTGACGCTCCCCCGACGACAGTGATGAGCCCCGCTCATGGACGAACGAATCGAGCCCATTGTCGAGCCGATCGATCAGCTCCTCGATCCCCACCGCTCGGCAAGCATCGAGCACCTCATCATCGGTCGCCTCGGGGCGGGCGAAGGCGATATTGTCTCTCACCGACCGGTTGAACAGGAAGGGCTCCTGGGGCACGACCCCGAGCTGGCTCCTCAGCGAGTGCAGGCTCACCTGGCGAAGATCATGGCCGTCGATGCGCACCACTCCCCCATCGGGGTCATAGAAGCGGGTCACCAGTTTGGCCACCGTCGACTTGCCCGCCCCCGTCGGCCCGACCACGGCCAGCATCTCTCCCGGCTCGACCACCAGGCTCAGATCCTCGAGCACCGGCGTGTCGGCGGCGTAGCCGAACGTGACTCCGTCAAGCTCGATCCGTCCCTCAATCGGGGGTAGGTCGATCGCATCGACGGCTTCAGCCACCGTTGGATCGGTGGCCAGCAGATCCCTCAGCTTGTCGATGGCCGACTGACCAGCCTGGTAGGCGTTGTAGAGCTGGACCAGCTGCTGGATCGGGGCGAAGAAGGCGGTCAGGTACAAGAGAAAGGCAAACAGCTCGCCGACGGTGAGTGTCCCGTCGAGCACCATCCGACCGCCGATGAGCAGCAGCACGGCCTGGCCGATGACCCCGACGGCCTCGTTCGAGGGCCCATAGATGGCGCCTACCGTCGAAGCTGCGATATTGGCATCACGATGAGCACCTACCACATTGGCGTGGTGGATCACATTGTGACGACGGCGGTTGTGGGCGGCGATGATGCGCATCCCGGCCAGGCTCTCCGAGAGATCGGAGAGCACATCGGCGATCTTGTCCCGCACATCGCGATAGGTCCGCTCCGAGGCCCGACGGAACCAGACGGTCAAGATCAACATGGCCGGCACCACGGCCAGCAGGGTGATTCCAGCCAGCATCGGGTTCAAGAAGATCAAGACGATGGTGATGACGACGAGGGTCAGGACCTGGACGGCCAGGTTGACCAGCCCGTCCTGGAACAGGGCCGACAGAGCGTCGATGTCGCTCGTCATGCGGGTCATCAAGACCCCAACCTTCTGCTCGGTATAGAAGGCCAGCGACTGGCGTTGGAGGTGAGAGAACACCTTCACCCGCAACTCGTACATGAGGCGCTCTCCGAGACGGCCGGTGTAGAGAATCCGGGCTCGCGAGGCGCCAGCATTGACGACGATGGCGACGAGGTAGGCAATGGCCACCCAGGCCAGGACCCCGGCCCGGCGGGGCACGATGGCCCGATCGAGCCCAATCTGGATCAGGAGGGGACCGGCCTGGAAGGCGATCGTCTCAACCACCACCAACCCGACAGCGACAAGCAGTCCACGCCGATGGGGGCCGAGAAAGCTGCGCAGGGTGAAACGAGCGTCATCGTCGGGACGTTGCTCGAAATCGATGTCGGGGACCGGGTGATCAGGTTCGGTGGCCAGGATCTCCTCGGCCCGCTCAGCCAGCTCCGATGGCATGCCGGCGAAAGGAAGCCCAGCGGCCGCGCTGGTCTGAGAGGCCGACGGACCGCTGAAGGGCGAACCGGCTGGGGGCCCGAAACTCATGTCCCCCCTCCGGGCAACGCCACCGACGCCGGGTCATCGTCGAAGTTGGCAACAATGTCGGCGTAGCGAGGCTCGTTGGCCAAGAGCTCTCGATGAGTGCCACTGGCGGCCACCCGCCCGTCGTCGAGCAGTACGACCCGGTCGGCCAGGGCGATGGTCGAGAGACGGTGGGCGATGATGATCGTGGTCCGGTCGGTCATCGTGGCCTTCAAGGCTTCATGGATGAGTTCCTCGACATGGACATCGATCGCACTGGTGGCATCGTCAAGTACCAGGATCTTGGGATTGGCCAACAGGGTTCGAGCCAGGGCCACCCTCTGCCTCTGGCCCCCGGAGAGGGTGTAGCCCCGCTCCCCAACGACCTCGTCGTAGCCATCGGGAAGGGCACTGATGAACTCATGGGCCTGGGCTGCGGTGGCGGCATCGATCACGTCGGCCATGTCGGCCGTGGGCCGAGCGTATGCGATATTGTCGGCCAGACTAATCGAGAACAAGAAGGGGTCATCGGCCACGATTCCCACCGCGGCGCGAAGGCTGACCTGGGTCACGTCGCGAACATCGTGATCGTCGACGGTGACGGCTCCGGAGTCGACGTCGTAGAAGCGGGCCAGCAGCCGGGCAATGGTCGATTTCCCGCTCCCCGTCCGCCCGACGATGGCAACCGTCTCCCCCGCCTCGATCCGAAGGTTGAGCCCCCGCAGCACGGACCCTTCGGCTGGACTGGCTGGGTCGGCCGCTGGATCAGTGGTGCTGTAGGCAAACCTCACATCGTCGAAGACAACGGTGCCCTGAGGATTGGGGAGGTGGACGGCATCGGCCCGGTCGACGATCTCAGCCTGCTCGTCGAGTACCTCATATATGCGACCGGCCGAAGCCCTAGCCCGTTGGGAGAAGATCAGGAACAGCCCGAGGGTGCGGAATGGGACCTGAAGCATGAGCACGTATGCGGAGAAGGCGAACAGGGTTCCCTCTGTGATCTGGCCTTCGATGACGAGCCAGCCCCCATAAATCAACACCATCAGGGTGCCGACCCGAGGCAGGTTCTCGATGAAGGGGTTGAACTGCCCCCGAACCTCGATGGTGCGAACCCCCGCCCAACGCAAGCGGGTCGCCCCCTTGGCCAGCTCGACGATCTGGGCTCGCTCGGCGGCGAAGGAACGCACGACACGAACCCCGTTGATGTTCTCGTCGACCAGGGTGGCAATCTCAGCCGTCCGCGATTGCACGATCCATGACAAGGGGAACACGTCTCGTCGGAGCTTGGCCCCGAGGAAGTAGACCCCGGGCAGGGGCAGGACGGCAACCAGGGTCAACCAGACATGGATGGAGAGCATGAACCCCAGGGCGGCGATGAACATCACCATCGTCATGGAGATGATGGGGGCGAACACCAGGAACATCTGCACTGAGCGGATGTCGGAGTTGGCCCGCGAGATCACCTGTCCCGATTGGGTCCGGTCATAGAACGAGAACGAGAGGCTGTTCAGGTGATCATAGAGCAGCACCCGAAGGTCGGTGTCGATCTCAAAGGCCATGCGGTAGAGGCCGTAGCGATAGGCGAAGGTGGCCAGGGCCCGGGTCAGCCCCAGTATCAGCAGGGCCACCACGAAACCAGAGAGAGGGGCCGAGCGCTCGGTCAGGGCCTGGTCGATAGCGGAGCGGATGACGGCCGGGATCGACACCTGGAGCAGCATCGAGACCAGAGCCAGGACCAGCGACCCAAAGAATAGGCGCCGGTGAGCCAGCACAATGGGGAGGACGCGCCGTAGCCAACCCAAGGACTGATCGGGGTGGATTCGGGCTCGTGGGGGCGGGTAGCGACGCTCGACGGCAACCGGCTCGAACGGCGTAGCCGCATCGAGCCGATGCTCTTCGGTCGCGGTCACGTCGTTGAGTGTATGGCCGTAGCTGTTGGTGCTGAGAACTCGACGCCGCCCTGGGTATTGGGCCTCAGTGGGTGTGAGGGGGTACCGACCCGCCTTCCGAGGGCTGGATGATCACGATGCCCTGGCCGGAGAAGGCCAGCTGGGCTGCCTCGCCCGAACCGCGCCCCACCAGGGCTTTGGCCTTGAGCGTCCGGTTCAGGGTGGTGGTCAGCGATGAGCTCCAGGCGACGGCGGCATCGGCGTCAGCGAACGTCGGCTGGTCGGTCCTCAGCACCACTGGATCTCCATCGGTGGTGATGGCAACCCAGCCATGCCCTTCGAGCTTGGTGTTGAACAGTCCCCCGGCCGCGATGCCGACCCCTTTGACCCGCTCGATGTCCCACGACAGTGACGGTTCGAAAGCCAAGACATTGTGGCCGTTGATGGTGAGTCCGGCCCCGTCGAGGTGGATGATGTGGATCTGGTTGGCGTTGTCGGCTAGGAACAGTTCACCCTGACCGGTGCAGCGCATCAGGGGGAGTCCTTCCCCGGTCATCGCCTTCTTAAGGAACTTGCCTGCTCCCGACCCTTCGTGATCGAAATCGATAGCCCCCTGGAAGGCCACCATCGAACCCTGCCGGGCCAATACATCCTCACCGAGTACGACCTTCAGCAGCTTGGCGTTCTGGTTGGCCACCCGCTGGCCCGAGCCAGTCTCGGCATAGCGAGAGTCGGTCAACAGATCGGTGTGGATGCCACCAATGCCCAGGCCGGCGCCCGGCATCGAAGCGGGAGCTGGGCCCGGATCAGACATCGGGCTTGGACCTGGCGGGGCCGGACCGGGCGAGACAGGACCGGGCGGGACCGGTGCCGGTGGGACAGATCCAGCCTCGGGGCCGGGAGCCGCGGTCGGCTGGTCAGGGCCCGGGCCGGCGATGACCGATCCTGAAACGGCCGACGGGGCGGGGGGCAACCCGGCCGACGAAGGGGCAGCCCCCGGATCCGACACCGGATTGGGCGGGGTCGGGGTGGACGGTTGGGCCGGGACCGGAGCGGGAGGTGGGGGTGGTGGCGGTGCCCCTGTGGGCCGAGTCTGTTCGGTCCATTGGGCGCCATCCCAGAACCGTTCGGTCGCTGGATTCCCAGCGGGATCGTCGTACCAGCCTGCAGGGGGATTGGCCATAGTCGCAGGTTAGCGACCCAGACGGGGCGTCGCTGAGGAAGAGCAACCAAGTACTCTCGACAAGATGACAAACGGGTCGGCGCCACGCCCTATCGAGCCTCGAGACCTCTATCGGCTCAAAGCTGTCAGCGAGGTGGAATTGCACCCGATCGATGGATCGATTGTGTTCACCGTCAGCTGGCCCGATGAGCGGACCGACGAGAATCGATCCCAACTCCACCTGCTCGACAGCAGAGGTGCAGAGGGTGCCGGTCAGCTGTTTGGACCAACCCAGATCAGCTACGGCCACCGCGATCGGATGGCCTCCTTCTCTCCAAGCGGGACCCGGCTGGTGTTCGCCCGCTCCGAGCCCAGAGGCTCGGCCTCCGATACCAAACTGATGGTCCTCGACTGGGCAACTCGAGCTCTGCGACCGGTGGCCTCCTTGCTCGACGGCGTCAGCGCCATCCACTGGATCGACGACGATCGCCTCGCCATCATCGTCGCCACCCGACCCCCCGAACAGCGGGGCATTGATGATGGGGAATTGGAGCGCCGACCTCGGGTCATCACCAGGACCGACTATCGCTTCAACGGCCGGGGCTTCATTCACGACCGCCTCAATCAGGTCGCCATCCTCACCATCCCCACCGAGTCAGGGTCGGGCGACCTGGTCTACCTCAACGAGCTGACACCTGAGCCTGGCTACCCGGTAGGCGACGTCGATCACCGAGCGCTGGCCGTATCTCCCGACCGGTCGAGGATCGCCGTCATTGCCCGTACCGATGCCGATGGCAATCTCAGCCAGGCCAATGACGTCTGGGTCCACCATCTCGATGACCACACCCGAGCCGAGCGCCTGACCGAACCGGGTGGAGGCTGGCACGCCTTGATCTGGCACCACGAAGGCCCGATCGTCGCCATAGGTACCCTCGATGCCTCAGTCCACTCCTTCGCCAGACCCCACAAGCTCGAACCCGGCACGCACGGGGCCGTCGTGCTTGGACCCCACGATGTGAACGCATCACCCGTGATCGGCGCCACAACCACCCTGGTCGCCATCGACGGCGGGGTACTGGCCAATGGCCCACGGCGAGGAGGGATCGCCATCGATGAGTACCGCCTGGACTCCGGGGCGGTAAGCACGCGCTGTGACGGCGGCCTCCAGGCTCTGACCTTCGATGCGAGCGTCGACGGGAGCCACATCGTGGCCTCCGTCACCACGCCCGAACATCCGGCCCAGCTCTGGGATGTGTCAGCCCCCGATCCGGTCACATTGGTCACCCTCAACGACCAGGTTCTGGCCGAGCTCGATCTAGCCCGAACCGAGACGATCTCGGTTGACCACCTCAATGGCCACTCCATCGAGGCTTTTGTCGTCCGCCCACCGGGATCGGCACCCCAGCCTCCGGCTGGCGAACGGCGACCGGGTCTGGTCTTCATCCACGGCGGACCGATGTCGCAATACGGCCATGGCTTCTTCGACGAGTTCCAGATGGCGGCGGCCGAGGGCTATGTGGTGATCGGGGCGAACCCCCGGGGTTCTGATGGCTATGGCGAAGACTGGGCGACCTCCATCGTCGGTGATCTCGGGGGCAAGGACTGGGACGACATCATCGCCGTGACCGACCACCTGGCCGCCCTGCCCGACGTTGACGGCGCCCGGCTCGGAATCGGTGGTGGGAGCTATGGCGGGTTCATGACCGCATGGGCCGTCGGTCACACCAACCGCTACCTGGCTGCGCTAGTGGAACGGGCCGTCATCTCCTGGCCATCGATGCTCGGCACCAGTGACATCGGCGCCTGGTTCGTCCCAGTCTTGCTGGGAGCTTCGGCAGAGTCCGATTTCGATGCCATGATGCGTCAATCGCCGCTGAGCTACGCCGCCTCGGCCCAGACCCCAACCCTGATCCTGCATTCGGAGCAGGATTGGCGTTGTCCCATCGAGCAGGCTGAACAGTTCTTTGTTGCCCTCCGCCTCAACGGGTGTGAGGCCACAATGGTTCGCTTCCCCGCTGAGAACCATGAGATGAGCCGCAGTGGCTCACCCCGTCACCGGGTCGAGCGCTTCGAGATCATCAGCGAGTTCTTCGCCAAGCACCTCACCCCAGACCGGCAGCCCTGATCTCAGCCATGTCGATCGTGGCCAAGAGGCGCACCTTCATCTCCGGCAGGTCGACGCCCTCGGTGCTCTTCTTGCCGAGCAGGTAGCGGGCGTAGACCCCATGGAGGATGCAAGCCGACTTGAAGTAGTTGAAGGCCCGGTAGTAGTCGAGATGGGTGAGGTCGGCTCCGGTGATCGTTGCGTAGTGGTCGGCCAGGGCATCACGGCGGGCGAAGCCCGGGGCGGTGGTGGCGCTCTCATGGGAGGTGTGGACCTCGTCGTCGGGATCACCCCAACCGTTGAGGGCGTATGCGAAATCGGCCAGGGGATCGCCCAGGGTTGCGATCTCCCAGTCGAGTACGGCCTTGATCGTGCCGTCTCGGCCGAGCATGCAGTTGTGCAGCCCGTAGTCACCGTGGACGATACGACCAGGGCCCTGCTCAGGAGCCGCCTTGGACAGGAGCTCGTGGAGATGGTGGATCCGCTGATCGTCGAGCTCTGCCCCCTCGACGGATGCATTCCACGAGCCGTACCAGGTCTTGAGCTGGCGGGCCACGTAGCCCTCGCGGCGACCGAGCTGTCCGAGGCCGACATCGTCGGGCTCGATGGAGTGCAGAGCGGCCAGGGTCTCCATGAACGAGTGGCCAGCGGTCTCCCGAGCCTCCATCGTCAGCCATTCCTCGACCGCTTCGGCGGTGTACATGGCCCTCCCTTCGACCTCACTCATGAGGTAGAACAAAGCTCCCGTGACCGACAGGTCCTCGCATAGGCCATAGGCCTTCGCCACCGGGACCGCCGTCGGCCCGAGCCCGCTGATGATGGAGAACTCTCGGTTCATGTCATGAGCCTTGGGAAGGAGCTCACCGAGGGGAGGGCGCCGGATCACGGCCCGGTTGCCAACATGGTCGGTGAGGGCATAGGTGAGGTTGGAGTGTCCCCCTTCCAACTGCTCCCAGGTGCACGGTGGGCTCAGTTGCTCGATGTGCTCCTCGATCCAGTCCTCGACTGCGGCCCGGTCGTATCCAGGGGTATCGCTGGGATCACTATCAACCATGACCAAACTCTGCCACATCCTGCTGACCACGCCCACGCCGGGGATGATTTGGCCCCCGGCAGAACTCCGGGTGCCCGAAAGGCACACTCAGACCAGGGCCAGGGGGACCTCGACCCCGGGGGTCGTGACCCGGGTGCGGAAAATGGAACCAGCTCGGGCCGGGTCGTCGGTGTTGTCGGCGGTCACGATGTAGAGGTCGCGCCGGTCCGACCCTCCAAAGCAGACACTGGTGACTGCGTTCGACGGGACCTCGATCCTGGCTACCTCGGTGCCGTCGGGGTCGAGGCCCCGCACACAGCCCGCCACATAGTCGGCAACCCAGATCGTGCCGTCGGTGTCGACGGCGAGGCCGTCGGGGTTGAAATCCGGGCTGTGGGCCAGGGCCCGTCGGTTCGAGTAGCGATCCTCGTCGATGTCATGACAGATCAGATGGTTGGAGCCGGTGTCGGAGTGATAGATCTGGCGACCGTCGGGAGAGAACCCGATCCCGTTGGTCAGCAAGACCCCGCCGTACATTTCTTCTACCGTGCCGTCAAGGCCGATCCGAAGCAGCTCACCCGGTGTTCGCTCACCAATCTGAGCGAAGGGGTCGGCTCGCAGCGTGCCGCAAACCACCCGACCCTGAGCGTCGGTCATGAGATCGTTGAAGCCGGCCTCGGTCTCGAACACGATCCTGGTCTCGCCATCGGTGACGTGACAGATGTTGCGCCCCCCGACGACAAGGCCGCCCGAGGCGTGGAGGGCGATGCCGCCCACCCCTCGACGCTTGGGGATGGCAACCGAGATCTCTCCCGAAGGGGCCCGGCGATAGACACCACCGTTTGGTACGTCACTGAAATAGAGGTTGTCTCCAGCATCGACCCGGGGACCTTCGATCAGTCCGTAGCCATGGGCCAGTAGTTCGAGTTCGACGGTCATGGACCGAACCTAGCCACGGGTCTTGAGCCACGACAAGACTGCCGCCGCCACCGCCTCTGGTTGCTCAGGCAACAGGGCGTGCCCCGCGTTGGGGATCGTGATCGAGGTCACCAGATCACCGAGTTGTTCTGCCATCAGCTTGGCGTTCTCGGGTACGACGATCAGGTCGTCGGCCGGCTGCAGAACAAGAGTGTCACAGCGCAGCCGAGCCCAGATGTCCTCTGGTGATATGTGACGCTCCGCCTCAGCTTGGGCGAAAGCCAGGGTCGGATACCAGCCGTTGACCCACACCACCGGATCGTTGCCCTCGGCGAAGAGGGCAAGGGCAACAGCTTCGAGGTGTTCCTCATCGCTCAGCTCGGGAACGAAGATCCGCCGCAAGGCAGTTGCCGGCTCGGGTTTGGCCGGCTTCGGGCCGGGAGGGGCCAACAAGATGAGCGATGAGACCAGGTTGGGGTAGAGGTAGGACACCATCTGAGCCACCTGGCCCCCGAAGTCATGGCCGACGACAGTTGCCGGCCCCCCGAACGAGTCGATAACGGCGGCCACATCATCGGCGAAGTGTTCGAGGGAGACCCCTTCGAGACTCTTCGAGGTGCCACTGACTCCCCGAGGCTCTGGACGGACCATGCAGAACCCGGCGCGAGCCACACGGTCGGCCAGGTCCGCATAGTCAGCGGCCCCCCGTCCCAGAGAGGGGAGCATCACAACCCTCGGCCCTTCTCCTTGGACCTGAACCCTCAGCTTGCAGTCCAATCGCTGCACAGTCCGCTCTTGGCGATAGCCGACCGCCATCTCCAACTCCCGGACCTGGTTGGCGAAGGTCTCCATCTCGACCAGGGAGTCGAAGGAGAGAGGGGCTTCGTAGTCGGCCTTGAGGATCCGTCCGGCGAAGCGAAGGGCGTCGACGATGCGAGGGCCGACAGTCGGTCCCACATGGTTGGCCCCCTTGACCAGGCGGTACTCGTGGGAGATCCCGGCGTCGAAGAGCTGGCGGTGCAACTGCTCGGCCCCGTATTGGGCATGAAGGGAGTCGTTGTCGCCACAGTCGAGGTAGACGGCGACATCATTGGCAACAATGGCCGTTGCGTTCTCGGCCGCCAGTGCTGTCGGCTGGTTGGCCATCCAATACCGAGGGTCGATCGGATCACCGAAGAGGCGGGCTCGGATCGTGTCAGGCATGTGGACCCGATCCCGCAGCAAGACCTGATTGACGTCGAGGGCTCCTTCCAGGGTCGGTTCGACAGCAAGAACGGCAGCGAAGAGCTCAGGTCGCTTGAATGCCAGCCGGAGACCAGCAACGGCCCCGCTCGAGATACCCCCGATCAGCAGAGGCCCATCGGAAGAGCCCGTCTGCTTTCGGATGTGGGGGACCAGTTCCTCCAACAGGAAGGTCTCCCACAACTCGGTGCCATCAAAGCGATCGAGATAGAACGACCAGCCGGCGCTAGGGGTAACAGCAACGAGGTCGGGAAGGCTCGACTCCTGCCAACCGGTGATGAAGTGAGCCTTGCAGGTCTCCAGGAAACGCGACGACCCCCCACCCCCGTGTAGCCACAACAGGATGGGAAGCTCGGTCGTCGGGCCCGAACCAGGCCGCAGAACGGCATAGTCAACGGGACCAGGTACCAGGCTGGTCTCGATGAAGCCCTTCTCCAGCATCGTGACCAATGGTAGGTGTTGAACCAACCAGAGGTCTGACCAATGATCACCCCCTAGGTCGCACTACCTATCGGCAAGGGAATACCGACCACCGAGCGTGTTGGTGACCAGCAGAAACCTCACCCTGACCGTTTCCGGTGTTCAGATCCCATCGAGATGTACCGTCCGGGGGCGAACAGCTAGCGTTGCCGTCATGAAGCTGAGTACCACAATCTCATTCAACGGTGACCCGGTCCGGCTGGCCCAACAGGCCCGCGACCTGGAATCGGCCGGCATCGACCTCATCTGGGGTGGTGAGATCTACGGCTTCGACCTGACATCGACCCTGGCCTATCTGGCTGGCCAGACCGAGCGGGTCCATTTGATGACCGGGATCATTCCCGTCTATTCCCGCAGTCCGACCCTGATCGCTCAGACGGCAGCCACCATCGATGCTCTGTCGGGGGGTCGATTCGTGCTCGGCCTCGGTACCTCAGGCCCCCAGGTCATCGAGGGTTGGCACGGGGTGCCCTTCGACAAGCCGATGGCCCGCACCCGCGACACGATCGAGATCTGCCGCAAGGTCTGGTCGGGCGAGAAGGTGAGCCACGACGGCAAGGCCTATTCCCTCCCCTTGCCCGAGGGTCGGGGCACCGGACTGGGCAAGCCTCTCAAGTTCATGAACAAGATGCTCCGCCCCGACATCCCCATCGTTGTGGCCTCGATCGGACCCAAGAATGTGGAGCTGACGGCCGAACTGGCCAACGGATGGCAGCCCATCCACTTCGTCCCCGACCGTTTCCAGCAGGTATGGGGCGAATCCCTGGCGGCGGGGAAGGCCAAGCGATCAGCTGACATGCCCCCACTGGAGATCATCGCCGGCGGACCAGTCGCCCTCGGCGATGGGCCGGCGGTGACCGAGGCCCGCGAGGCCGCTCGCGGAAACATTGCCTTCTACGTTGGTGGCATGGGGGCCAAGTCGAAGAACTTCTACAACGACTTGTTCAAGCGCTACGGGTGGGAAGAAGAGGCGGAGAAGATCCAAGATCTGTTCCTCAGCGGCCACCGGGCCGAGGCCACGGCCGCCGTGCCCGACGAGTACCTGGACCTGTCCACCTTGTGCGGCCCCGAAGGTCAGGTCCGTGAGCGGTTGGAGATCTACGCCGAGGTCGGAGTCACCCATCTCAACATCACTCCCCAGGGTGAAGACAAGCTGGGCACGATCGAGAAGATCAAGGCCTGGGTCGAATAGCCATGTCGTCGAGAGTGCGCTTCGCCGGGCTAGGAACCGAGCTCGGCCGCCTCGGCGAAAGCACGCAACTCACGCTCGATATCGCCCATGGGTTGGAAGGCGACCTCGGTGATCCCCTGATGGGAGAGCCGCTGGAGCCGGTCAACGAGAACGTGAGGCTCACAGATCAGCGGAGCCATCGACATCGCCTCACCGACCAGGACCTGACGGTCGATGTCATTCAACTTGGTCAGATGGCCCGCGTGGAGCCGGAGGTGTCGGGTCGAGGAATCACCAGAATTGGCCAGTTGGCGGAACAGCTCAGCATTCGGTAGCCGATCCAGGCGCTCATCATCGCCCTGTTCGAGGAAGGCGTGATAGGCAACGACCACTCCTGGGCCAGCCGTGTTCAGGACCCGAAGCGATTCCATCGTCTCCCCCTCAGCGAGAACGGTGCCGAAACCGAGCAGGATCACATCGTCGATGTCGTCGTAGACCGCATCGGGACGAGGGCGGGAGGTGAAGACCCCGCAGCCCAACGAGGCCGCCGTCTCCAGCCCCCTCGGCCCATTGACTCCCAGCACCCAGGGGACCTCGATCGGGCGAGCTGGACCCTGGTCCTGACCATGGAGCATCTGGGCCGACTTACCATCGATCTCCACTACCTGACCCGCCAACAGATCTCGGACCTGGCCCACCATGGAGGGCATGTCCTTCCACCGCAGGGGTTTGTGGCCCATGGCCCGGCGCCCGGTGAACCCAGTACCAACCCCGACTATCACCCGATCCGTGCCGGCCAAGCCGACCAGGGTGGCAATGGCCGAGGCCGTGACCATCGGATGGCGCAATGAGGGAATCAGGACCCCGGGGCCGAGCCTGATCCGGTCTGTTCTGATCGCGGCCAGGGCCATTGTCATCCAACAATCGAGCTGGAGAGCCGGAGTGTCGTAGACCCATGCCGTGCTATAGCCGAGCTCTTCGGCCAACACTATGTGGTCGGGGGTTTCGGGCACGGGAGGAAAGGCAACGGAGACCTTGGTTGGAGCCATGGTCCTACCCTGTCACGCCAACCAACCCCAGGTCAGCTCAATCAGACACTTGTTCGCCAGCAAGAGAAGGCTCGGGAGCTATCTCAGATCGAATCGAGGGCGATTCCAGGATCCAGGTAGCGATGACCCAAGGCGTCGGCCACTGCTCGTTCGGTCACAGAACCAGCGATGACGTTCAGCCCATCACGGAGGTGGGAGTCCTCGGCCAGGGCCTGCCGCGGTCCCTTGTCGGCCAGGGCCAACACAAACGGAAGGGTTGCATTGTTTAGGGCATGGGTCGAGGTACCGGGCACGGCCCCTGGCATATTGGCAACGGCGTAGTGGACGACCCCATCGACGACATAGGTCGGGTCGGAGTGGGTGGTCGGGTGCGAGGTTTCCATGGAGCCCCCCTGGTCGATGGCCACATCGACCAGTACCGAACCGGCCCTCATCTGCTTCACCATCTCGGCCGTCACCAACTTGGGGGCCCGGGCCCCCTTGACCAGCACCGCCCCGATGACAAGATCGGCGTCGAGCACCAGCTCCTCCAGGGCTGCGGTCGTCGAATAGCGGGTGGTGATAGCGGGACCGAAACGAGCCGACAAGTCGTCGAGAACCGGAAGGCTGCGATCGAGCACGGTCACGTCGGCCCCCATGCCAACCGCGATCTCGGTTGCGTTCTCACCAACGACACCACCGCCGATGATGACGACCTTGGCCGGTGCAACCCCCGGTACCCCGCCGATGAGAAGCCCAGCTCCACCCTGTGGGGACTCGAGGCAGTGAGCGCCCGCCTGGACAGACATCCGGCCAGCCACCTTGGACATCGGAGCCAGGAGGGGAAGGCCGCCGTGTCGATCGGAGACGGTCTCATAGGCGATGCAGACAGCCCCACTGGCGATCAAGTCATTGGCCTGTTCAGGGTCGGGGGCCAGATGAAGGTAGGTGAACAAGGTCTGACCGGGACGAAGCATGGCCCGCTCGGGGGCCTGGGGTTCCTTGACCTTGACGATGAGCTCCGCCTGCTCGAAGACGGTTTCGGCGTCAGGGGCGATGGTCGCCCCAACTGAGGTGTATGCATCGTCGTCGGCCCCGATGCCGAGACCGGCAGCAGCCTGCACCACGACCTCGTGGCCCCGGCCGACCACCTCGCGAACACTGGCCGGTGTCAGCCCGACCCGGTGCTCGCTCTCCTTGACCTCCATTGGCACACCAACACGCATCGAACTGGCCTCCTTGATGCTCGACTAGACCTCTACCTAAAGGAACTACCTGAACCAATCTACGATTTCGCAGCCGACACCCGCTTGCGAATTACACGAGATTCACCCTCCAAACCGCATCTTCTGTTGTCCAGTGCGGTAATTGCGGTGAATACTTGTGAACATGGAGCTAGATGCAACCGATCTCGCCATCATATCCATCCTCCAACACGAGGGTCGGGTAACCAACGCAGAGCTGGCCGATCGGGTCGGCCTCTCCCCTTCGGCCTGCCTGCGGCGGGTGAGGTCGCTGGAGAACGAGGACGTCATCGACCGCTACGTTGCCCTCGTCAATCCGGCCGCTGTGGGACGAGCCACGTCGGTCTTCGTCGAGATATCACTGGCCAGCCAGACCGAGGCCCAACTAGACGAGTTCGAGGCCGCCATCGGCGAGTGTCCCGAGGTCATGAGCTGCCACCTCATGAGCGGTGAGTCCGACTACCTCGTCCACCTGGCTTGCGCCGATGTCGGTGACTATGAGCGGATCCATCGCACCCGCCTTGCCATCTTGCCAGGAGTCTCTCGTTTGCGGTCGAGCTTTGCCATCCGCCAAGTCTGTGACCGGACCGGTTTCCAGCTCGGTCCCTACAGGGGCCCGAGGTGACTACTCGAAGCCGACAACGGCCGACGAGTAGATGTCGCTGGTCGTGCCGCCCAGCAGCTGTACCGCAGCAATGCAGACCAGGACGATCAATGAGACCAGCAACGCATATTCGACTAGTCCTGCGCCGCGCTCGGCGGCGGATCCGGTGTCCTGATCGGGCGCAGCCGCCCCGTCGAAGGGAAACATTTGACATCAATCGGCATCTTGCGACCCATACTCAATGGGCCAGATGGCCCTTGGCCCAATACGACTCGGCCTGAGGCCTTCCCCAACACCCATAGGATGACGCGGTGGAAACTGAACTCGTCTATCTCGACGATGCCTATCTCAAGAGCATCGAAGCCACCGTGATCGACCGGCGAGACGATGCCGTGGCCTTGGATCGAACCGTCCTCTACCCCACCGGTGGCGGGCAGCCCCACGACACGGGCGCGCTCAGGATCGACGGTACTTCGATCCCCATCGACACCGTCAAGAAGGACGGACTGGTGATCTGGCATCATCTCGACCTTGGCCAGGCGACCGCGGCCGACATCGGATCCCCTGACGTCGGATCCGTGGTCGAGGTTGAGATCGATTGGGAACGGCGACACCAGCTGATGAGGACCCACTCAGCCATGCACGTCCTCTGCGGGGTGATCTGGAACGAGTACAACAAAGCAGTCACAGGGGGAAACATGGAGCCCCTCAAGGGCCGCATGGATTTCGAGTTCGACCCCCTCCCCGATGGCTTCGCCGAGCGGGTTGCGGCCGCCGTCAATGCCGAGATCGAGGCTGACCGGAGGATCGAGGTCTCCTACCTCGACCGCTCGGCGGCCCTGGCCGACAAGGACCTGATCCGAACCAAGGTCAACCTGATTCCCGAGGCCGTGACCAGGATCCGGGTCGTCGACATCATTGGGCTCGACAAGCAGGCCGATGGGGGAACCCACGTCGCCTCAACCGGTGAGATCGGGCACTTCGAGATCACCAAGACCGAGTCAAAAGGCAAGGGCAACAAGCGGGTTCGCATCCAGCTCCGCTGACCCTTTCTGCCTCGACGAGACGGGGCTGATGTCACACCCCATGACTAGCTTGTCGACCACTGGCTTGGTGCCAGCTCGCGGTCGATCAGCCCGCCCCAACTCCGTATCAATCGGGAGCAGGTCATGGCCGACACCGATCACCAGCCAATCATCGACTCGTCAATCATCGAAAGGCCACGAGAGCGGGATGGGCCGCTGGGCGCGCTGGTCACCTTCCGTGACGGGGTTGGGTTCGCCCTCGAGCTCGCCGACACCTACCGCGCCGCAACCGCCGGGCTCCTCATTGACCACAGAGGTATTGTCACGCGTCAGGGGGTCGCCCCCGGCCCAGCCCTCGAATCCACCCTTCCTACGCTTGAATGGCTCCTGGCCACCGCCAACAGTGCCCGGGGGCCCGGTCGAAGACGAACCCTGCTCATCACCAGCGATTGGGATCGACCCTTGCTCCTGGCCGATTCCGACGTCCACCTCTTCTGCTGGGCAGCCAGGTCTCTGGGCTCGCTTCAAGCCCCCCTCGATGATTGGATCCACACCGACGGAGACCTCGTCCGTTCCGCTGCGTTCGCCAACGACCCCCGGCGGGCTTGGCCCCAAGACCCGGCCCACGACCGGCTACTCGACCAGGCAACCATGATTTCGGAGGGGTTGACCGCGCCCTACGACACCTCGATCGACGATTCGTACCCCTCCTGCTAGTTCGTTCGGCACGCTTGATCAAAGGTGATGAAAGTACATTGAAACTTGACAAACTCGGTGCTTCGTTGTTTTGTACTTAGGACACAAGCTCGTTGATACAGAAACTCGTTGCTTGATCCTGCCTACGGCAGGGCCAAGCGACAGAGGGACCCATCCGCTATCTGGCGATGTGGTCGGTATGTCTCCTCGGATATCGTTGCGGCGGGAACCAGACGATGTCCGAGGACGACATGCCTATTCCGAGGTTGTGGTCTCGGGAGATGGGTTCGGCTTGTTCTGCTGCTCCAGCTGTCGATTCTTGCGCTCGCTGAACACCACTGCACCCGCCAGCAGCACACCGATAGTGGCCAGCGACGCCCAAACGTCGATGTGCCAACGAGATGATGCGATCATCTTCAACCCCACGAAGACAAGGATTGCTCCCAGCGCGTGGTTGAGATAGTGGAAGCGTTCACGAGCATCGGCCAACAGGAAGTAGAGGGCCCGGAGGCCCAGGATGGCGAAGGCGTTGGAAGAGAAGATCAGGAACTCCTCATTGGAGAGCGCGAGGATGGCCGGCACCGAGTCAACGGCGAAGATCACATCGGTGGCCTCGATGACGACCAAGGCGGCCAACAACGGGGTCGCGACCCAGTGGCCGTTGATCCGGGTGCAGAACCTCTGGCCATCGAACTGATCGGAGACGGGCATCACCCGTCTCAACAGGCCCAATCCTGCCGTTGACTCACGCTCACCCTCGTCGTCACGATGGCGGATCAAGCGGATGCCTGTCCACACCAGAAACAACCCGAACACGATCAGCAGGAAGTTGAACTCGCTCAGCAAGGTGGTTCCAGCGAAGATGAAGGCCGCTCGCAAGGCCAGGGCGCCAAAAATGCCCCAGAAGAGCACCCGGTGCTGGTAGGCGACGGGAATGGCCATGCTGGTGAACAGGATCGACCAGACGAACACATTGTCGATACTGAGCGCCTTCTCGGTGAGATACCCGCTCAGATACTCCCCGAAGGCACTGGAGCCGAAGACGAACAGGATGACCAGAGAAAACGCCAACCCACAGGCGATCCATACGGCCGATTCGGCCAGGGCCTCTCGCGTGGTCGGGGCGTGAGCCCGTCGGTGGCGAAAGAGGTCGATACTCAACAGGATGGCGAGCAAGGCCAGTAGGCCGATCCAGG
The DNA here is from genome assembly GCA_024227975.1 of Actinomycetes bacterium. Next base: position 6,685 of record JAAETV010000053.1, on the reverse strand, counting down.
CGCCAGCTGAGACGTCAAGGTCAACGAAGTTCTCCCTCGTCGACTCGGCCGCCAGAAGAACCGATGTACCCACTGGGGTCGCGGTACCATCCTTCCCGGTTCGTCGACCAAAGCGGTGTCGGCCTGACGAGCCTCGGACAGCATACCGGTGTGGCCAGCGGCGACCGGTGCTGACACAGTGTTAGCGGACATCCCAATAGCAACGACGTAAGGAATCCCAATGCCACGAATGAATCTCCAGGGCGCTACCGCCATCGTGACCGGCGGCGCCTCGGGAATCGGCGAAGCGGCAGCCCACCAACTCACCGATCTCGGTGCCCGAGTTGTCATCGCCGACCTCAACGAGGAAAGCGGTCAGGCCGTTGCCTCCGAGCTGGGCGGGCTGTTCGTCCGTTGCGATGTGACCAGTGAGGAAGATGGACTGGCGGCCGTTGCCGCCGCTTCGGAGATGGGTCCGTTACGGGCCCTGGTCAATTCGGCCGGCCTGGGCAACGCCGGGCGGACCGTCGATCGCAACAACGAGCCCATGCCACAGAAGAACTTCGACTTCGTGATCAAGGTCAACCTGTTGGGATCGTTCAACATGTTGCGACTGTCGGCTGCCGCCATGGCCAAGACCGAGCCACTGGATGAAGACGGCCAGCGGGGCGCCATCGTGAACATGGCATCGGTTGCCGCCTTCGACGGCCAGATCGGCCAGGCCGCCTACTCGGCCTCCAAGGGCGGCGTCATCGGTATGACCTTGCCCATTGCTCGTGACCTCGCTGCTATCGGAGTACGGGTCAACACCATCGCCCCCGGCCTCATCGACACCCCTATCTACGGCGAGGGTGAGCAGTCAGAGAAGTTCAAGGCCCACCTCGGACAGTCGGTGTTGTTCCCCAAGCGCCTCGGCTATGGCGAGGAGTTGGCCTTCATGGTCGTCGACCTGATCACGAACCCATACATGAATGGGGAGACCGTCCGGGTCGACGGTGGCATCCGTCTCCCACCGAAGTAGGGCCTGGTCACGAGTCCAGGCCAGGTTCAGGCCCGGGCTCAGGGATTGGGGGAGAAACGAAGACGGGTCCAAGCCCCAACATAGACGTCGACCCCCGGGCCGATCACGATCGGTTGCCCGACCCCGATGCTGGACCCGCTGAAGGAATTGACATAGGTCCCGTTGGTCGACCCCACATCGGTGACGGTCATGGTGCCATCGGCCGTACCGCGAACGACGGCGTGGCGGCTGGACACCGCCGGATCACCGGTCAGGTCGGCGACATCAATGTCGGGGTGGATGGCGCGGCTATCGCTGGCTCGCCCGATGTGGATCTCGGTCCCGACCAGGTCCACATGGACAGGGGGTGGGATCGACTGAGGAAAGGAGAGCTCGCCCTCGGCAACGACGCTGGCGTAGTAGGCCTGATCAGCTGAGATCTCAACCCGGACCGAGATCGTGACCTGTTCGGTCAACGCTCGAGCACTAGCCGGGGCCCCGGGGACAGCAGGCGGATCGGGAAACAGCGCTCCGCCGAAGCGCTCTTCTGGGCTCTGGGCCGCCGCTGGGGGCGAAAACTGCTCATTCGGCCCGGGTAAGGACCCGGTGATGAAGTCATAGCCACAGTTCTCGCAGAAGATGTCGTCTGGCCCGTGGTTGACCCCACAGTTCTCGCATGACATCCCACTAGCGGTATTCAATGCGTCACTCCTTCCTCACCCTCACCGTACGTGTCGAACGAACGTCGAGAGCCATCTGATCTGTCTTGTCGACATCTCGCTTCAATCGAACCGTACCGGTGGCCGCATCGTCAACCTCTACTACTTTCTGGAGCAGCCTGACCGTCTCATCATTGCCCGCGGCGTGGGCAATCTGGACGGCCCGACCCAACTTGACAGTAGCAGTTGCCTGGTCACCGCTGTCACGAGCAGCCAAACCATCATGGATGACGTCGGCCAGTTCAGCCTGACCGGTGTAGTGGGCCACCTCACGATTGATGCGGGTCGAGAGCCCTTCATCTTCGGTCCACACCGCCCTGACCAAGGCTGCTGGCTGGTCAACACCATCGACGACCAGCATCACCCGGGCTGCCAGCCGTTCATCGCCGACCGCCCCGACCGGGATCCGGATACGGAGGTGGTAGTCACGCTCCTCGGCCCCAGCCCAAGCCCCGAGGGGGAAGTCGCGGGTCAGAGCATTGACGGGCTTTGCCGTCGCCGTCATGTCCTCCAGGGTCGGGGCGACCTGCTTGACGAACTCGATCTCGGAGCCCTTGGGGTTCCACAAGCGCAGCTCGACCGAACCCACCCGGCGCCCCATGGCAGCCTGGGTCAGCCGGGTGAACTCAGCCTCCATGTCCTCGGGACGGGGGATGATGTCGACCGTACCCAACAGGGCCGAAGCCACCCGCCTCATCTCTTCGATATTCCAGTCGGCGCCGAGACCGCGGGCATCGCATTGGAACAACCCGACGCAGGCTGCGATCGACTGGTCGAGTACCCGCTGCTCCTCGTGCTGGTTCTTGCCGTCGGTCAACAGCACAGCATGTGCGATGGCCTCAGGCTCCAGGCTGGCCAGGTAGGCAGCAGCCTGGAGCCAGGTCCCGATGGCGGTCCCTCCCTTGGCCTCGACCCGACCCACTCGCTCTTTGGCCTCGGCCCTTGTCTGGCTGGTGGCTACCGCCAGCCCCTCATGGGGGTAGATCATGTAGGCACCACTGTTGCCGCCGACGATGGCGAAGTAGGCCCCGTCACGGATGGTGTCGATTGCGGCCTGGGTGGCGGCTCTGGCCGCCCGGATCTTCTGACCTCCCTCCTCGGTCATTGAGCCCGAGGTGTCGATCACGATCATCTGGACGGCGTCGGCCACCGGTCCCGTCGTCCCTGCGTCGCTCGAAGTCACGGTGACGATGGCATCGACGGTCTCGGCTCCCGCTGGGAGGTACTCGTTCTGGAAGACGTCGGCTACGAAGTCACTCATTGATCCGCTTTCTGTTGTTGGCCCGGTCCGACGGCCGATGGCCAGAGGGCTACCGAGATGTTGTCGTGCCCGCCCCCGTCGATGGCGTGGGCCACCAGGGCCGAGGCCAGTTCGGGGACGGAGTCGTGCTTGGCGCTCAGGCCAGCGATGAGGGCATGGAGCTCAGAGGCCGGATCGGCATAACGCCACAATCCGTCGCTGCACACCAACACCATTCCAGGCTCTTCGATCACGAAGTGGGCCACCCCAGGGGCGAACCCGGCAGCATCGGCCCCTAGCCATCGGGTCAGGCTGCCGTCCTGTTCATGGTCCTGGGTCAGCTGGCTGGCCTGGTGGCCGACCCAGTAAGCCCGGCTGTCTCCCATCCAGACGACGCTCAGCTGCAAGGTCACCTCGAAGGGTCGGGCCACAACGGCAACGAAGGTCGAAGAGGGGGCGGCATCGCCTCGGCCTCGACAAGGCAGCGTTGCCGCCGCGGCGGCTCCAGCTTGGGCGACCTCGGTCGCCGCCACCAGGATCCCCTCGCTAGCTGCTCCGGTTGCCGTCGGCCCATCGTCTGATCCCAGCCGGGAGACCAGGAGGTCTCGGGCCGCCTCGGCCGCGGCCAGGGAGGCAACATCGGAACCGGGTGTCGTCGATACCCCATCGCAGACGACAAGGACCATGCCCCCGCCAGTGAGGGAGCCGATGGCGACCGCATCCTCATTGTGATGGTGGCGCAGACCACGGTCACTGATGGCAACGGCCAGACCATCGGCCAGCTCGACCCGGTCGCGTTCGGCTGGCTGCTTGTGCCCGCACGACATGCAGTAGCCGTCGTCGGAGACGTTGTGGAGGCCACAGGCGACACAGCCTGCCCTATCGGGGGCAGCCAGGTCGGCTCCGCAGGCTTCACACCAGTTGGCATCGACCGGCGTTGATTCACCGCAGGCAGGACAGTCCACTAGGCCAGGCTCCTCATCAGATCAGGCTCCGGGGCCGGACCCGATTGGCCCTGTCGACATAGTCGATCCGCTCGCTCGGGTCGGTGGCGAGGCGGGCCAAGGTTCGGTAGGTCTCCTCCAGTCCCTGACGGAGGGAAGATTCGCTGAGCTCACGCCCGAGCATGGTCGACGATCCTGGCGGGATCGTGCCTGACTTCACCCCGGCCAGGGCCCGTTCGTAGACGTCGGCCGACAGCAGGGCCCGCTCGGCAACGTCGAGCTGGAGTCGGTCGATGGTGGCGGAGGCAGCCTGAAGCTCGGCCACCGACGGTTGCCCACTAGGGCCTCCCGAGACCAGGGCCCGAGCCGTTGCCACCTGGGCGTCATAGTGAGCGGCCGAGCTGGCCGGGACCCGACCGAAGGCATCAACCACCCCCTCAGCATCACCCTGGTGGTGTTCACAGCGAGCCAGGCCGAAGGCAGCGGAGACATAGGAGGCGTCAGCCGAGATCACGAGCTCGTAGACTTCGGCTGCCCGGTCGTACTCCCCCGCCAGTTCGGCCGCCAGGGCGACAGCCAGCTTGGGCGCACTCTCACCCGGTAGCTCGGTCCAGACCTTGCTGAAGCCCTCGGCCGCCTGGGCGGCCTGGCCGATCTGAAGCTGATGGATCGATCGGTACCAGATCGCTCTCCACTCCCAGGGATTGGCTCGTTCCACCTCTACCAACGATGGATTCGGGTCACGCTGAGCGCCGACCATCTCCCGAGCGCGGTGTAGATGGAGCTCGGGGGTCGCCTCGACCTGGTCAGCAATGACTCCGGCGTCGAGCAGATCAATGGCCCGGGCCGGATCCTGTTCGGGCAAGCCCAGCAGGAAGGGAGCAGCGGGATCGGCTTCGTTGACCCGTGAGCTCGGCAGGACCCGCCAGTCGGGGTGAGTCACGTCGTAGCCATCAGCTGATGTCATCAACAGGTTGGCCAGCTGGTCGCCTTCGAACAACGACGAGGTGACGGTCCGGGGCTTGGCTTCGATGACCGCAACCATCTCCCTCAGCACACCGGTCAACTGCTCACCCATCTCCGCCGCGGTCTGGAACCGGTCATCGGCATGGAAAGCGCAGGCCCGGAGCAGGAACCGGTGGAGGGATTCCCACTGGGCGAACAGGGGCTCGGAGTCGCGACCAGGCAGGGCATAGAGGTAGGGACCGTCGTGGAAGACGAAGCGGATCAACAACACGGCCAGAGTCCGGCCAACGGTATAGAGGTCAGAGGCGACCGAAGGACCAGTGGTTGCCACTTCGGGGGCTTGGAATCCCTGGGTCCCGAAGATGGCGGCATCATGGTCGTCGATACGCATAACGGCGCCGACGTCGATCAGCTTCACCTCATCGCCGACGGCCATGATGTTGGCCGGCTTCAGATCGTTGTAGACGAGCCCGAGCTCATGGAGGTAGCCGAAGGCGGGCAGGATCCCGAGGATGTAGGCAATCGCCTCAGGTGGTGGCAGGGGGTCGGCAATACCCCCGTTGGCTTCCCGCCGCCGCTTCAGCTTGGCGTTGAGGGACTCCCCCCCAACCATTTCCATCACGATGTAGCCAGCACCCCGATGGGTGACGAAGTTGTAGATGTTTACGATATTGGCGTGCTCGATCTGGGCCAGGAACTGGCGCTCGGCAACGGCGGCGATTATGGCATCGGGGTCCGACTCGTTGAGAAGGCCCTTGAGCACAACCCAGCGATCGGAGACCGCCTTGTCCTGACCGAGATAGATCCAGCCCATCCCTCCATGAGCCAGGGGTCCCAGGATCTGGTATTGGCCAGCTACCAGCTCCCCGTTCTGGAGAGCCGGCTCATTGGTGACGAAATCGAAGGCGGTTCGGCAGGTGCCACAGAAGCCCTTGACCCGGCCCGGCTTGCCGTCGACTGATTGACCTACAGGGCGACCGCAGCTCGAGCAGTGGCGCTCCTCCTCAGGGACCTCACCGAGCACAGAGCGGATCTTGTCCTCCCCCATGACGGCGCGGGCCGGATCGCCCTCCGGGGTTGGCGCCACGTTCACCAGGCCAGCCCCGATCCCGGTTCTGGTCGATCTGGTCCGGATCGAGGTGATGGTCCGACGGCTCTGGGTCGTCTCGGTACCGGCGCCACGAATCCGGGTCGAGGTATCGGGGGCCTCAGGGGCAGCAATCGACGGTTCGGTCGAGGCGCTGTGAGCCCTACCCGGGTAGGTCCCAGCGGTGACACCCGCCGACCCTGGCCCCCCTGAGCTGGCGACAGCCAAGCCGCATGTGTCGCAGTATCCGTCACTGGCGATGGTGCCGGTGCAGCCGCCACGACCACAACTCCCACCAATGACCGGGCCGGCGGCGGTCCCCGCGCTCGGGGCGCCGGGGACGCTGGGCTGGGCCGACGGGCCGGATGGAGCGGCGCCGGTCAAGGTCGCCTTGGCCCCGCAGGTGTCGCAGTAGCCGTCGGTGGCAATGGTGCCGCCGCAGTCTGTCTCGGTACAGGTGGTCATGACCGCAACTTCCTCGCTAGCTCCTCGATCGTGGTCGATGCCCGCTCCAGATCGGCCGGGGCCGTATACAAGGAGGCTCGGACATCGTCGACCATTGCAGTTAAGTCGAGATCCTCGGCTTTGCCGACCGCTGAGATCTTTGCCTGGTAGGCCCGGACCCGACCCCGAAGCTCATCTCGACGGCGCAGAGGCCCTGCGTTGACCTCGATGGCGCTCTCCAACTGATCTTCTAGACGTCGGGCCGTCGCCAGCCAGCTGTCGAGCAATCCCCGCCGCTGATTCCAG
>JAAETV010000052.1 GCA_024227975.1 Actinomycetes bacterium | reverse complement strand
TGTCGTTGTCTTGCACGAAGTCACTGCTTGTGGAGTCGAACCGGTGAGCCGAGTCTGTCAAGGTGAACCATGTCTCGAACTCGCTTTTCCACGCCTTCGTGACGTTGAATCCGATTCTCGGCAGCACGCGACCTGCAGCGGCCGCTGACCGAAATGCATGGGGGTGGTCTCGACCGTTGCCGGGCTCCTTGGCTAGGTCGTGGAGTAGCACTGACCAGTCCATCAAATCGCGTACTCGCTGGGTGGCCGCCTTGTACTCATCGAGCTTCTGCAGCGACGTGAGGGCGGCAGTTGTGTGCCAGAGGGTGATGCCGTCCAGATGAGAAGCCATGGTCGACCAGCCATGGATGGCATCGTCGATCTCGGCCATTGTGCTCTGGGAGTAGAAATTGCGACAGCGCCGGACGAACTCACCGTGGTCAAGGATTCGATCAACTGCCGCCGATGCGAAGCTCTCATCGAAGAACAGAGCGTCCTCGGTCGAGATCCCGACTGCGTGCACCGACGAGAAGTCTGCCGCGTCGAGGGTCAACCATCCCCCAGGCCGCAGAGCCGCCAAGAGACGCCCCAACACCGCATCGCGCTCGGGTAGGTGATCCAAGACCGCCCGCGAATGGACGAGGCCAAACGCGCCTTCCTCTAGTGGGTCGCTGATGATGTTGTGTTGGCGCACCTCAAGGTTGGGGGCATCGATGACCTCGAGGAATCCTGTCTCCAGGTCAGTGGCAACAACAACACGGTCAGGAGCGACGACCCTACAGAGCCACTCCGCCATGGAACCACCACCCCCACCGACGTCGAGACAACGCCAATCTCTCCGCGGCCCGATGGCAAGGATTGAACGCTGGCTACACGGGTCGAACGCCCCCTCCATGGCTGCTAGACGAAGGCGCTCCTGTTCCCATTGATGATCGAACTGATAGGCCACGCCCAGCACCCCTCACTACTTGGTCAGATCTTCGACTGGTCGAACGCCGCCACCAAACCCGACACAACGTCCCACCCTCCCAGCTCGGCATCAGCCTCGATACCTCCGAGCCATACCCCCCACTACGGCACAATCGAGGACGGTCCGAGCCGAGCACTCGACTATCGGGTGAGGCGGCCGGTCCGGGTTCCGGATCACGCACGGGCCAGCATCGACGACCAGCTCCCGATCGACCGAGCTGAGGTCTTCAGAGCCCATGATCTGCCCGAGGCGGTCGAGGCTCTGTCGTTGACTGACTGGTGGAGCCTGCCCGAGATCGATCAGTCACCGGGCATCCGCCGCTTCACCGTCGAGGCGGCCCGAACCGTCGACGGGTGCCACCTGCGCGTTCAGGGCAAAGATGGCGTCCCGAACCGGGATCGAGATGTCTCAAGTCATACCCAGCTTCTGCACTCGATTCGATGTCGACGACTTGATTCGAGTAATCGCACAGAGGCCCTTCCTTCTGGTGTCCGCAGACGGCGATCCCCACTCGGAAGACGCCCCGGACATGGCTGGCCTCGTCAGCTCACTCGTTCCGCAGTCGTCCGTTCGAAGATGCCGCCGGTGGTCTCTGAGTAGGTCACTTCTGCGGTGTCGCCTGCGAACGTGAACTGGAGCGTGCCGCGCTGTCCACCTCGAGCCTGAGGAACGCCGCGTCGCTCTCAAACCGCAGCCCGAACGACATGTCGCCGAGCTCAGGAGCGTGGAACTCGTACCGGGACGTGCCAAGGGTCGAGTGCAGCTCGGGGAGCGCGACGGGTTCGGGCTCCGGCGGCGTGGCGGCCGCTGCCACCGCCGCCGCGAGCCGACCCTGGGCGTCCGGATCTTCAGGCAGTGGTGTGTCGGAGACGGCAGCGGGGATGACGTAGCGAGTCGCGAGGTCCTGCGGGACTCCGAACCGCCCACCGGGCAGGCCCGAGGTGACCACCATCACCAGGTCGTGGTCTGGCATGACGAAGATGTACTGGCCGCCGTAGCCCAACGCCATGGCGTATCCCTCTTCGGCGATCCACCACTGATATCCGTAGCCGTCGGACAGTGTGCCGGCGGGGATGTGCTCCGCGGTGGCGGCCTCGACCCACGCCGCCGGCACGAGCTCGGTGCCGTCCCACTCCCCGGTCCGCAGGTACAGGTAGCCGAGCTTCGCCATGTCGGCTGGGTGCAGCCGCAGCTCGCCCCAGCCCATCGTTATCCCGTCCGAGTTCGCCGGCCACTCGAACCCGCCGAACCCGAGTGGCCCGAACAGCACCTGCTCCGCGTACTCGGACGCCGACATCCCGGTGACCTCCGACAGGATCGCCGACAGCAGGAACGACGATCCGTTGCAGTACTCGAACCGTGTGCCCGGCTCGTCGCGCATGGGCAAAGCGAGGACGTGCGCCGTCCAATCCTCACTCTGCTGCATCTCCGCCATGCCCTTCCAGTCGTAGAGGTAAGAGTCGCGACAGTCGAGGCCGGTCGACATCGTGAGCAGGTCTTCGACGGCCATCGCCGCCTTGCGGTCGTCGACGGTTTCGGGAACGGCGTCGCCGAGGATCTCCACGACCGGCACCTCGACCCCGGCAAGCAGCCCCTGGTCGATGGCGATCCCGATCAGCGTGGCGATGACGCTCTTCGTGCAGGAGTGGATTATGTGGGGGTCGTCGTAGCCAAACGGGTAGACGACGGCATCCAGCACGACATGACCGTTGCGCACGACCATGACACTGTCGATGCCGGCCTGTGAAGCCGCCCAGTTGACCATGTCGGCCAGCATCCCCGAGTCCATGCCCTGATCCTCCGGCGTCGACACAGGCCACTCGTCGGTTGGCCGGACCACCGGGTCGGTGGGTGACAGTGCCGTCGTCGTGACGGCGGTCGTCGGCGGCGCAGTCGTCGTCGAATCAGCGCACGCGGCCACGACCAGCGCCAGCACGCAAGCGGTGGCGAGCCATTTACAGGTTTCCACACCACCACAATCCCACCGAACGGTGGGAGACGCTGCTTCTCCTCTCATGGGTGATCGCAGCCAACAGCTCGCTGGCTGCGATCCCTTCATCTCAGTTCCTTCAGCGGACGTTGCGAGACTGGCTCTATGGCGTAGCTCGGACTGGTCAGGCTCATTGGCGGGTCAGGAGAAGCTGAAGCTCGAGGGTTCCGTGGTCTTCGACTGAGACGATGGCCGGACTCGAAGGTACTTCTACGCCGTAGTCGGCGAACGCGATGTCCATCGAGCCGACCACGACGACGGTGTCGGCCACCAGTTGCGCTTCGAGATCGATCTGGACGCTTTGAGTGACACCGTGAATCGTCAGCTCACCAGTGGCTGTGACTGCAACCGCCTCTCCGGTTGTCGCGGCCTCGCCGAGCTCGATGGGTTCGGTGAGGGCGAATAGGGCAGTGGGGAACTCGGTCGTCTCCAGGATTTCCTGGACATTGTCATCACGACGTGACTCGTTGGTGGTGATAGTGGTGAGGTCGACATCGAATGTCGCAACGGTCACCGTGGTGCCGCCGAAGGTCAGGGTGCCGGCGACATCGCCGGTGCGCCCGACTGCCGTGGTCGAACCGATGCTGTTCAGTACTTCCTCAATTCGGAATCCAACGAATGAGCCGGTGGCGGACTCGTAGTCAAACTCGCCGGTGTCGGTGTCGACCGTCCAAGTCCCGGTGATTCCGTCCCCTTCACCGGCGGTCGCGGCGTCGCTGGATGACGTGTCGGCGACTTGCTCTGCAGCGGTATCGAGGCTCACTTCATCTAGTGCATCGCCCTTGAAGAACCACCACAGACCGGCTCCGACGAGCAGAACCACGACAATGACAACCGGGCCGACGATCTTGAGGATCCTTTGCATCCCAGGATAGTAACGAT
>JAAETV010000051.1 GCA_024227975.1 Actinomycetes bacterium | reverse complement strand
GGTGCCAACCTTCATCTACGGGTCGATCCTGGTGGCGGTAGGAGTGACAGCAGCCCTAGCCGACGGCACCGGACTCGAGTTCGGTCCTACCGCATCGGTCGCGGCCCTGATCGTGGCCGTCGTGGTCCTCGTGGTTGCGGTATTCGCCTCGAGAACCAAGGTCGACCCTGCCGGCCTTGTTGACCCACCGGAGGTCAAGGCAGATTCCAATCCAGAGGAGGATCTGGACCTCTGGTCGGATATGGACCTCTGGTCGGAGGCAGAGCCAGACCCAGAACCGAAGGCCGAATCAGATCTCGGGGTACACGATGAGCCAGAAGCCCTATCGGAGTCCCATCCGGAGCCAGAGCCCCGGGAGTGAGCAGGCCGCCGGTATCCGCCGAAGCGGTGTCGGTCAGCGGTTGATGCCAAGATGGCCCCATGTTGGAACTGCTGGCCCTGGGATCGGATGAGGCGGCAGCCCGAGAGGTTGCGACCCGAGTCGGTGGAATCGCCTGCGTGAGCGGGGCCGGAGAGAGCGACCGGCGCCCCTACTCGACACTGGTTCGGGCGAGCACCGACAATATCGAGGCCATCAGCGAGGTGGCCGACATCGCCCTCCACGTCGCTTTCGCTCGGGTCATCAAGGCCCTCGATGGCCCGCCGCCCCCAGAGCGGGTCATTGCATCCTTCCCCCTCATCCACCATCCCGACCTGACCCACCGCCAGGCCGACGATCACTGGCGCGACATCCATGGCCCCTTGGCCTACGCCAGTCACTCGGCCATGTGCGACTACACCCAGCTGTCGATCGTGGCCACCATCTCCGGTCGTGAGCTCGATGGGGTCGCCCTCTGTGCCTTCCCCACCCGCGACGACCTCCGTGACAGGTTCTTCAACGACGATGAGGCCCGAGCCGCAATCGAAGCCGATGTCGCCAGCTTCGCCAATCTCGAGAAGTCACCCCGCCGAGTGGTCCTGACCCAGGACATCTGATCTGGTGTTGGGGTCAGGTCTCGACCGGGGAGCGTAGAAGCGCAGATGGTAAGCGCACTGGTGATCGGGGGAACAGGTCCGACAGGACCGTTCGTAGTCAATGGGCTCATCGAGCGTGGCTTCGATGTCACCATCATGCACACCGGCCGCCACGAGCGGGATGAGATCCCCGACGAGGTGATACACCTCCACACCGACCCCTTCGATCACGACGCATCGGCCCAAGCCCTCGGCCAAACCACCTACGATCTGGCCGTTGTCATGTATGGCCGGCTTCGCATGCTGGCCCCTCTCCTGGTCCCCAAGGTGGGCCGGGTGATCACCATTGGTGGAGTGGGGGCGGTCCAAGGTTGGGTTGATCCCCGAGACCTGTTCCCAACATCGATGACGGTCCCCACTCCGGTCGACGCACCCCTGGCTCCTGCTGACGAGCCGATCGGTAAGATCCGGCGCATCGTCGAAACCGAGGAGGTGGTGTTCGAGCACCACCCCGACGCCATCCACCTCCGCTACCCGATGCTCTACGGGCCCCGTCAGCTCATCCCCCGGGAGTGGCCCATGATCCGCCGAGCCCTCGACGGTCGGCCCACCATGATCCTGGCCGACGGTGGCCTTACCCTGAAGTCAGCGTCCTATGTCGAGAACGCGGCCCATGCCGTCATGTGTGCCGTGGATCGGGGACTGTCCGGAGCGGGCCAGATCTTCAATGTGACCGACAGTCGGGCCTTGACCTTGCGCCAGATAGCAGAGGTGGTTGCCGACGAGGTTGGGCATCGTTTCGAGTTCGTCTCGATGCCGTACCAGCTGGCCGTGCCGGCTCGCCCCGTCGTCATGCATTGGTCGACGGGGCACCGGGTGGTCAATTCCGAGGCCGTTCGCCGTGTCCTCGGTTACCACGATCTCGTCCAGCCGGAAGAGGGGTTGAGGCGAACGGCGCGCTGGTTGATGGCCAACCGTCCTTCACCGAAGGCGGAGGCCCTGCTCCAGGACCCCTTCGACTATGAAGCCGAAGATGAGCTGCTGCGTCGCTGGCAGGCCGTTTTGGATGGCTTCGAGGTACCCGAGTTCACCACCGAGCCCGGCTTCGGCGGTGCCTACTACGGCCGTGACCCCAACCCGGCGACGGGATCCAGCCGGGTGGAGCCCCTCTGATCATGGCTGCACCCCTTTCCGGCGTCCGGGTTCTCGAAGTGGCAAGCATGATGGCAGCCCCGGCGGCGGCCGCTCTCATGGCTGATCTGGGCGCTACCGTCATCAAGGTCGAACCCCGAAGCGGTGACATCGTACGTGATGCTGTATTGGGTCCTGGAGCCGAGATCGACCCGTGGTGGGAGCTCGACAACCGGGGCAAGCTGGGGCTAGCGGTCGAGCTGGACTCTGCTGTTGGGATCGATGTCATCCACCGCCTGGTAGGCCAAGCCGATGTCTTCGTCACCAACCTGACCCGTGAGCGTCAGGAACGTTTCTCCCTCGGAGCCGCCGACCTCCATCAGGTGGCTCCGAGCCTGATCCATACCTCACTCACCGGCTATGGGACGGAGGGACCAGAAGCCGACAGTCTGGCCTACGACATGACCGCCTTCTTCGCCCGAGGCGGGGTCCAGAGCCTGGTCACCGAGCCCGGGGGTCCGCCAGCCGCCTTCCGACCGGCCCAAGGGGATCACACTGCGTCATTGTCTATCCTGTCCTCGGTCCTGGCCGCCCTGCGGGTCAGGGACCAGACAGGTGAAGGGCAGGTGGTAGAGGTGGCCCTGATGCATGTTGCCGCCTGGACCATTGCCAGCGATCTCTCAGCCACCCTCATCACGGGAGCCAACCCTGAGCTCCACCACCGGACCCAATGGCCCAGCCCGATGACGTGTCGCTACCGCTGCGCCGACGATCGTTGGGTTTCCCTCTGCATGCCCGGGCCCCGGGACTACTTCGGGGCCTTCGCCTCATGTGTCGGTCATGATGAATGGCTCGACGATGAGCGCTTCGCCACCCCCGAAGGACGTCGTGAACATGCCGAGGAGCTGATAGCGGCCTGCGATGCTGCTTTCGCCGCCGCCCCCCGGGATGTGTGGGCTGACCGGCTCGACCAGGCCGGCCTGACCTGGGCCCCGGTCCAGACGGTTGAGGAGGTGGCCAGCGATCCCCAAGCCGAGGCCTTGGGTGTGCTTCACCTGATGGAGGATCACCCTGCTGGTCCGTTCCACACGGTGAACGCCCCGTTCACCATTCGTGATGCCGACGTTGGGATCCGGGGCCCGGCCCCGCGGTTGGGTCAGCACAGCCGCTCGATCCTGGCCGAAGCTGGCCTCACCCCCGATGCCATCGACCGCCTCGTCGATGATGGTGTTGTCACCGATGGGGCCACGACCGACAATACGACCACTTGATGAGGAGAGCCCTATGAGTGAGACCGATGAGTCAACCGAGCTGCGTTTCGACGGTGAAGTAGCCCTGGTCACAGGGGCCGGTCACGGTCTGGGGCGGGCCCATGCCCTGTTGCTGGCATCACGGGGAGCGTCCGTGGTCGTCAACGATCTCGGCTCGCCGACCATGGGGGGTCAAGACCATGATGGCGGACCGGCGGCGGAGGTGGTTCAGGAGATCCGCGATGCCGGCGGCCAGGCCGTGGCCAACAGTGACACCGTGGCCACCAGAGAGGGAGCCGAGGCCATGGTGGCCCAGGCGCTGTCCGAGTTCGGCAAGCTCGACATCGTCATCAACAACGCTGGAATCATCCGCAACCGCACCTTCGCCAACATCGGTCACTACGAGTTCGAGCCGGTACTCGATGTTCATGTCAAAGGGGCGTTCTATGTCACCAAACCCGCATGGGAGCACATGAAGAGCCGGGGCTACGGGCGCATCGTCAACACCTCATCTGGGTCGGGATTGTTCGGATCGTTCGGCCAGGCGGCCTACGCCGCGGCCAAGGCCGCCATCATGGGCTTCACCAAGACCCTCGCCATCGAGGGTGTGCGCTACGGGATCAAGGTCAACGAGATTGCCCCCGGGGCTCTGACCCGGATGACGGGCGATGTGTTGGGCGATGGGAGCGCAACGGCCGCCCACTATGGGATGTCGGGCGCCGATCTAGAAGCACAGATGGGGCCTCACCAGGTGGCCCCCGCCGTGGTGTACCTGGCCCACCGGTCGTGCCAGTTGACAGGTGAGACCCTTTCGGCCGCTGGTGGTCGGGTGGGGCGGATCTTCGTCGGCACCACGCCGGGGGTGTACGCCGATGACCTGACCCTGGAAGTGGTGGCAGCCCGGATCGACGAGATCATGGCCGAAGACGGCTATCTGGTTCCGACAAGTGTCGATGGAGAAAGCCAGTTCCTCTCCGCCCACCTTGCTCAATCCCCGTGAGGGAGGGGGAATGGCAGGTGGCGGAGGACAGGTTCCCTCCGACGTGAGCGAACCGGTAGCCGAGCAGCGACGACAACTGGTCATCCTTGCTTCGGCCCTGGTGTTGGCCATGTCTACCTGGTTCTCCACCGCCGCAGTGCTGGGACAGCTCCGCCACGATTGGCATCTGTCGGACACCGCCGGTGCGTGGCTGACGATCGTTGTCCAGATCGGGTTCGTCGCCGGGGCTGGGGTGTCATCAGTGACCAACCTGGCCGACCGGATCCCTCCTCGTCGCCTTCTGCTAGTCGGTGCCGTGGGGGCAGCCGCGACCAATGCGATGGTCGTTCTCGGTGACTCGTTCACCATTGCCGTGGTGGCCCGTTTCGCAACCGGAGCCTTCCTGGCCGCCGTCTACCCGCCATCGTTGAAGGCCATGTCGAGCTGGTTCCGGATCGGTCGGGGGCTGGCCCTCGGGGTCATGATCGGGGCGCTCACTGTCGGCTCCGCCCTACCTCATCTGCTCAATGCCCTGGGTGGATTCAGCTGGAAGCCAACCTTGCTCATCGCCTCGGGACTGACCGTGGTGGGAGGTGTGGTGGCCGAGACCCTTGGTCGCGACGGGCCCTTCATCTCCAAGTCATCGGCTTTCGACCCGGCCCAGATCCGGGCCATCTTGGCCGAGCCCCGCTTCCGCCTGGCCAGTGCCGGCTACTTCGGTCATATGTGGGAGCTGTATGCCATGTGGGCCTGGATCGCTGCCTTCTACGGAGACGTCTTCGAGTCAACTCGGGCCGCAAGCCTGGTTGCGTTCGCGGTGATCGCCGTCGGGGCCGCCGGTTCGGTTCACGCCGGCTTCATCAGTGATCGCCTGGGGCGGGCCGATGCCGCCGCCCTGGCTCTGCGCTGGTCGGCGTCGGTGGCCGTCGTTATCGGCTTCCTGGTCGATGCACCCCTACCGATCGTGGTCGGGGTCGGGCTGGTTTGGGGCTATTGGGTGGTCGCTGACTCGGCCCAGTTCTCGACGATCGTCACCGAGGTAACCGACACCCGCTACTTGGGCACTGCCCTCACCCTCCAACTGGCCATCGGGTTTGCTCTCACCGTATTCACCATCTTTCTGGTGCCCGTTGTCCGAGACGAGCTTGGATGGGGTTGGGCCTTCTTCCTCCTCGCCCCCGGACCACTACTCGGGGCGTGGGCCATGCGTCGACTTCGGCTCATGCCGCCATTGCCGGTGGAAGAAGAGCCGGCCGTGTTCGTGAGCCCGTTCTTCTAGTCTTGATTGGCCGGGCCCCGGATTCCACGGGGTGACCAGCACAGCAGGAGAGCATCGACGGTGGTGACAACCGAGGTAGTGGGCGATGACACAGGAGAGGAATCACGGCCAGAACAGGGTCGCGAGATCTTCGGCTGGCAGATGTACGACTGGGCCATCTCAGCGTTCTCGACGACCATCGTCACCGCCCTGCTCGGCCCCTACCTGCTGGAGCTGGCCGAGCGAACTGATGGTGTATCGGTCCTCGGATTTCGGGTGGCGGCTGCCTCGTTCTTCCCTTTTGCCGTCAGCACTTCGGCCATCCTGCAGGTCATCTTCCTCCCCGTCGTAGGGGCCGTTGCCGATCACACCCCGCACAAGAAGCGCTTGATGATGGGTTTGTCCTACGCCGCCAGCGCCCTCGTCGCCGCCCTGTTCCTGGTGACCGCCGACACGATCCTGCTGGGCGGGATCCTGTTCGTGCTGGCTGCTGCTTGTTTCGGGGCCGCATCGGTGATCTACAACTCCTTTCTTCCCGATATCGCCCCACCCGATCGTCGAGATCGGGTCAGCTCGGTCGGCTTTGCCTACGGCTACCTCGGCGGTGGCCTCTGGCTGGCGGCGAACTTCGCCCTGATCATCTTCATGGACGACACCGAGCTGGCGGTACGCATCAGCCTGGGGGGAACCGGGATCTGGTGCCTGGTGTTCTTCGCCCTCTATCCCGGACGCCTGTTGCGGCCGCGCCCGGCCCGGAGGGTGAAGCCGGAAGGGGCGGGGTGGGTCCGCTTCAGTGTGCGCTCGGTGTTGGCCACCCTGGCCGATATGCGCCGCAACAATCCTCACACCCTCCGCTTCCTCGTCGCCTATCTCCTGTTCACCGACGGCACCGGCACCGTGGTCATTGTCGCTACATCCTTTGCCGCCGATGAGCTGGATGCCGAATCGGAGACCCTGCTGGCTCTGGTCTTGCTCATCCAGTTCGTCGCCATTCCTGGCTCACTCGGATTCGGGCGCATGGCGGAGTGGATCGGGGCCAAGAAGAGCCTGCTCATCAATCTCGTGGTGTGGATGGGCTTGGTCATCTATGCCTTTGCTGCTCTCGACACCATCGCCGAACTCTGGGTCCTCGGCGTTGCGCTGGCCGTCGTCCTTGGTGGCTCACTGGCCATCAGCCGATCCCTGTTCGCCCAGATGATCCCTGCCAATCGGGAGGCCGAGTACTTCGGGTTCTATGAGATCGCGGCCCGAGGGACATCATGGTTGGGGCCGGCCGTGTTCGGGATCGTCAACCAGGTGGTTGGCTCTCAACGCATGGCCATCTTGTCGCTGATCATCTTCTTTGGTCTCGGCATCGCCATTCTGGCCACGGTCAAGGTCCGTGACGCCATGCTCGACGCTGGTCAGGATCCGACGGGGCTCGTGCTCTGAGGACCGAGGGCGGACAGCCGGACCAGGTCCGCCAGCATCGTCCTGCCAGGCGAAGCTAGCCGGCTTCGGAGTGGGTGACGGGCTGCTCACCCATCCACTGGCGGAGGGTGTTCTTGAGCTTGGTCTGCTGGATGAACAGGTCGTGCTCCGATTCCAGTTCGGTGGCTGGTTGGGGGGCCTTGAAGTAGAAGCTCAGCCACTCCTGCACATCCGACTGGCCGGCCCGGGCGGCCAGGTCGAGGAAGAGGGCCAGGTCGAGCACTATGGGGGCAGCCAGGATCGAGTCTCGGCACAGGAAGTCGATCTTGATCTCCATCGGGTAGCCCATCCATCCGAAGATGTCGATGGCATCCCACCCCTCCTTGTTGTCACCCCGTGGTGGGTAGTAGTTGATGCGGACGACATGATCGATGTTGTCGTAGAGGTCGGGGTAGGCATCGGGCTGGAGGATGGTGTCGAGCACGCCGAGCTTGGACGATTCCTTGGTCTTGAAGTTCTCGGGATCGTCGAGCACCTCACCGTCGCGGTTGCCCAGGATATTGGTCGAGTACCAGCCCCGAAGGCCAAGCATCCTCGCCTTCAGACCGGGGGCGATGAGGGTCTTCATCAGGGTCTGGCCGGTCTTGAAGTCCTTCCCGGCGATTGGAACCTCGCGACGTCGGGCCAGCTCCCGCATGCAGGGAACGTCGAGGGAGAGGTTGGGAGCGCCGTTGGCGATCGGCACCCCCGATGAGATGGCGGCGTAGGCGTAGATCTGGCTGGGGGCGATGTTGTCGTCATTGGCGTGGAGGCCGGCCTCGAACGCTTCGACGCTCTCGTGGACGGCTGTCGGCTCCTGGTATGCCTCGGTCGATCCGCACCAGATCATGACCAGCCGGTCGCACTCGTTCTCGGTTCGAAAGCGCTCGATGTCGTCGATGAGGGCTAGGGCTTGGTCCCATTTCGAGGTCTCGGGCTTGATTCGATGGCCATCCAAGCGCTTGACCCAGCGCTGATCGAATACTGCGTCCATGGCCACCACACCCTCCAGCTCCGATGAGATCGAGGTGAGGTCGGCATTGTCCAGGACCCCACAGGTCCTGGCTGCTTCCAGAGCATTGGGGGAGATCGGATCCCAGCCACCGAATACAAGCTGATCCAGGTCGGCAAGGGGGACGAAGTCCTTGATCAGGGGATTGCGGCCGTCCTCGCGGCTACCGAGACGGATGTGGGCCAGCTGGCTGATGGACCCAATGGGGGCCGTGAGTCCAGCCCGAGCGGCCAGGACACCGGCGATGAAGGTCGAGGAGACGGCGCCGAGGCCGGGGGTGAGGACCCCGAGCTTGCCGGCGGCAGGAGCGATGGTTGGTTGGGGATGATTGGCCATGGGTCTCAACATAAGCAATACAGATGAATATGGCTCTATAGTTAAGGGTTACTTATCAAAGAGCTGGATCGGGCAGCGAATGGGACGTGAATCCCGGAGAGGCTGAGCATGAGCGAGGAACAACTGTTGCAACTCACGACTCAGCAACTGGACTACTTGGTGGCGGTGGCCGACGCCCCGACGTGGGCCGATGCTGCGGCGAAATTGGGGGTTTCCCAATCAGCCCTCAGTCAGGGGCTCAGCCAGCTCGAACGGCGGGTCGGGATTGTTCTGTTCGACCGTGACGGCCGGCGGCGGGTGCTGCGACCCGAGGCGTCGGGCGTGGTTGACTATGCCCGTCTGGTGGTAGCCGAGACCCGAAGCCTTGGCCGCTGGGCCCGCGCCGTCGGTGAAGGGGGAGCGGGCGAGCTTCGGGTCGGCATGATCGATCTGGCGGCGACGGTGCAATTCGGCTCGACCTTGCAGCGGTTCCGTGCTCACCACCCCGATCTGCGCCTCCATCTTGGCGTTGCCCCATCGGCTGCGCTCTCCGACGCCCTGTTGGCCGGTGAGCTGTCATTGGCCGTGATCGTCGACTCCGGTCACCCCACCGGTGACCTGGAATACACCCCCCTGATCAGTGATGAGCTGGCCATCTACGGCCCCCAGGGGTCGGAGCGGACGGACCGGGCCGACTGGGGGCCATGGGTGACGTTCCCGTCGAGCTCGCATACCAGGCACCTGGTGGCCAACCGGTTGGCTGAGATGGGGGTGACCTTCGACGTCGTTGCAGAGTCGCACCAACCGGAAGTACTACGAGGGATGGTGGCCTTGGGCATGGGGTGGACGGTGCTCCCGGTCCGCCAGGCCGAGACCGAGCCGAACCCTCTCCGTCGCGCTACCCCGGAGCCATTGCTGACCCGCCAGCTGGTCGTCGCCAGTCGTCGCTCGGCGGTGAGGACTCCTGCCGCTGACCTCCTCCTAGCTGAGCTGATTCGGGAAGCAGCCGGGATCGCGGCCTGAGTTGCACGTTGGCTCTCAGCACGTTGGCCTCCAGCGGCCCGATCGACAACAATCACTGGCTATGACACTCGATCTCACCCAGGACCGATGGACCCTGGTCAATGCCGTTCGAGAGCAGGCCAGAATCCGGGGCTCATCCCCTTTCCTGGCGTTCGACGACGGCTCCGATCTCGCCTACGCCGAGCTCGACGAGGCCTCCGATCGGGTGGCCAGCGCCCTGGCTGGCTTGGGGGTGGGCGAGGGGGATCGGGTCCTCGCTCTGCTCACCAACAGCCGAGCCTTCATGGTCTTGATGGTCGCCACCCACAAGCGGCGAGCCGTCTTCGTGCCGGTCAACACCGAGCTCAAGGGGGCCTTCCTGGAGCACCAGGTTCGCAACAGCGCCCCCCGAGTCGTGGCCGTCGACGCCGAGCTGCTGGTCCACTTCGACCAGGTCGACACGGGCGGTGTACCAATCGAGGCCACCATCGTCGTCGGCGGATCAGGACAGGCCCTTCCGAAGGCCTTGGCCAGTGCTGCGGTGAACCTCGAGTACGCCACCGTCGAGGCGACCCCGTCGAAGCCCGAACACTCGGAGACCCCAGAGCCCAAAGACGTCTGCACCATCATGTACACGTCCGGGACGACGGGGCCTTCCAAGGGGGTGCTGATGCCCCACGCCCACTGTTACCTGTTCGCCGAGGGGGCAGCCATGGCCATGAGCCTGACCGAGGATGATCGTTACTTCGTGTGCATGCCCATGTTCCATGCCAATGGGTTGTTCATGCAGGTGTGGCCGACCCTGCTGGCCGGCTGCTCGGCCTATGTGGCCAAGCGCTTCAGTGTCTCGTCGTGGCTCGATGATGTCATCGCCCAACAGGCGACAGTGACCAACGCCCTCGGAGTGATGCCGGAATTCATCTTCCGCTCACCTCCCACGACGCGTGATCGGAGTCATCAGCTCCGCCGGATCATGGCCATCCCGGTGGCTGAGGAATGGGCGGTGGCGATGGGGGAGCGGTTCGGGTTCGAGATCGTCCAGGGCTTTGGTATGACCGAGATCAATATGGTTGCCTTCAGCGACCCATCGGAACCGGTCGAGGCGGGGTGTGCCGGCTACGTTCTCGATGAGCACTTCGAGGTGATCATCGGCGACCCGGAGACCGATGTCGAGCTGGCGGTGGGGGAGGTAGGCGAGATCATGGTCAGGCCCCGGTCGCCGTTCTGTTTCAACGTCGGCTATTTCCAGATGGACGACAAGACGGTCGAGGCCTGGCGCAATCTATGGTTCCACACCGGCGACGCCGGCCGTTTCGATACCAAGGGGAGACTCCACTTCGTCGATCGGATCAAGGACCGGATCCGTCGCCGGGGGGAGAACATCTCGTCCTATGAGGTGGAACAAGCCCTGAACGAGCACCCGTCGGTGGTGGAGAGCGCGGCTGTCGGGCTCAGGGTGGAAGGAGCCGGGGGTGAGGAGGAAGTGAAGGCGGTATTGGCCATCGAAGGCGATGCCCCCGACCCCGTGGCTTTCCTCGACTGGTGTACCGAGCGGATGCCTCGCTATACGGTTCCCCGCTACCTGGAGTTCGTAGCCGATCTCGAAAAGACGGCGTCGGGCAAGATCCGCAAGCAGGTCCTGCGCGAGGCTGGCGTCACCCCCGCCACCTGGGATCGCGAATCAGTCAGCTATGTGGTGAAACGAACCTGACGGCCCGCCTTTCTGGTTGGTCATTCGAGGATGGCCAGGAGCATCGAGTGGATCGAGGCGAAGGCAACAGAGACACCAGTAGCCAGCGCCACCCATACCCCGATGGACCCGACAATCCAGCCCGGGCGGCGGAGGAAGGTCAGGAACGAGCCCAGCGCCCAAGGGATGATCAGGATCCACAAGGCACCAGCCCCGAGTGGGTACAGATCATGGGCTACATTCGATACCTGTTGAGCGAGCTCTCGGTGGGCTAGTGATGTTGGCGCCGCCCAAGAGTGAGCTGAGCTCAACGGCCCGATTGTGAACCCCGAGTCCTGGATCAGGGATCGCGCTCGGATGAGGGCGCGTATGGCGAGCACCGCCTGCAACCCTGTCGCCCCCAAGGCGAAGCCTCCGGCTGCCTGGCGGGCCGCGGTCCCCAGTGTTGCAATCAAGGCACCGATGGCGACGATGATGGTCCCGAGGTAGGTGGTCAAGGCCAGCCAGTCACGGTTTCCTCCGCCCAACGTGTAGTCGACGACGACGGTGCCCGTGATCTCCTGGTTGAGTTCCGCGAACTCATACGAAGGCCATCGCCGCTCTTGTGACTGGACAAGTGCACGGCTATAGAGGTTCAACAGTCGCTCTGTCGTGTTGAAACCGGCAGCCGTCAGCCCTTTCTCTGCCTCTTGCACCGGGTCGAGGGTGGTGGGGGTTGTGCCTGATGGGGTGGGCCTGAGACGAACTCGTACCAATGGCTCGTGCGACCCGACGAAGGGGTTCCAGGATCGCTCGGCGGAGATCGTCTCGAACCCGTCGAGGTGGGGAACTCGATCCACCAGCTGATCCACATCTCTGACGTGAGTCACGTATGTC
>JAAETV010000050.1 GCA_024227975.1 Actinomycetes bacterium | reverse complement strand
GAGGAGGTCGACGAAGCTGGAGATCTGGACGACGCCGCGAGAGCCGACGGCGGGCCCGAAGCGGGTGATCACGTCTTCGACATCCCTGGTGCGCCGGAGGGAGGCCCACAGTTTCGGTGAGAGCCTTCGGACGTGGGGGAACTGGATGGCGAACTGGGCGAACCCTCCGACCAGGACAGCCCACGCAGCGGCGGTGGCCACCCGGTTCGGTTCCCAGTCGGCGACGATGGTGGCACCAAGTACGACGATCTGGATGCCGTTCCACACCACGGGCGCCACATAGGGCAAGAAGAAGTGGCGGTGGCTGTTGAGGACTCCCAAGCACCAGGCTGACAAGACCAGGAAGCCGAGACCGACGGTGGTGATCCTGGTCAGGCTGACGGTCAAGTCGAACTTGTCAGAGTCGTTCTCCCAGTTGGTGAAGACACGAAC
The DNA here is from genome assembly GCA_024227975.1 of Actinomycetes bacterium. The sequence continues at coordinate 10,538 of JAAETV010000050.1, read as the reverse complement.
CAGGGGATCGGCCAGCAGAATCCCGGCTGCGACCAGAACCAGGGTGACGGCGGCCAGGAGGGCCGCGATGGTGCCGGCCAGCTGATCGGCTTCGCCCTCCTCACCCTCCTCGACCAGGCGGGCGTATACCGGGATGAAGGAAGCCGACAGGGCCCCCTCGCCCAGCAGGTTCTGGAGCACATTGGGGATCCGCATGGCGAAGCGGAAGGCATCGGCCGAGGCGCCAAGTCCTCCCAGGGCGATCGCCAAAATGACTTCTCGGACCAGGCCGGCGATCCGCGACAATAGGATCCCGGCGGCCACCATGTTCGAGCCGCCACCTCCGAGCCCGACCCGCGCCAGAACGCGGCCGGGTGCCGACCTGCTCATGAGTTCGTGACCCTGTTGCCCACCGGGACCGAGGCGATGTCGACCCCTTCGAGGGTGGTGAGCTCTTCGTCGGTCGGTGTCTCGACATCGACCAGGCGGGTGGCGTGGCGGGCGACCGCCGCTTCGAACAGGTTGCGGGCCAGACGCCCGTTGCCGAAACCGCGGCCTCGGGAGTGGGAGCCGAACCAGGCCTCGGCCACCTCGGTTGCCTCATCGGTCAGGTGGTATGTGCCGCCGCCGGCGATGAGCTCCAAGATGGCCACCAGCTCGGAATCGGAATAGTCGGGGAAGAGGATCGTGCGAGGAAAGCGGCTCTGGAAACCGGGGTTGGTGGCTACCAGCTCGGCCATCTCCTTCGGATACCCGGCCAGGATCACGACCATGGAATCCCGCCGGTCTTCGACCTGTTTGACCACGGCGTCGATGGCCTCGCGCCCGAAGTCTCGCTCGCCGCCTCGGGTCAAGGAGTAGGCCTCGTCGATGAGGAGAACACCGCCATCGGCCGATGTGAACACGTCGGCCACCCGGGTTGCCGTCTGGCCCACGAAGCCGGCGACCAGGCCACTGCGGTCGACCTCGACCAGATGGCCTCGCTCGACGACCCCCAAGCTGCGGTAGATGCGGGCCAACAGGCGGGCCACCGTCGTCTTGCCGGTGCCTGGGTTGCCGCTGAAGATCAGGTGGTTGGTCTTGTCGACGACCGGCAGGTCGCGCTCGGCGCGGAGGCGCTGAACCCGCAGCAGGGCTGACAGGAGCTTGACCTCCTCTTTGACCGCATCGAGGCCGATCAGAGCGTCGAGCTCGGCCAGGAGGTCTTCCAGCGGCTCTGGGGGCTCCTGCTCGTGCTCTGCCTTGGTCTCAGCTGGCGTGGTGGCGGTGTCGGAGCCGGCTTCGCCTCCAGTGGTAGATGCCGTCGGCTTGGGGGCACCGTCGGTTTCGAGTGTGGGGAGCGCGGCCAGAAGGAGCCGCTGGTAGGCCACGATGGCCTTCAGCTCGATCTCGGACGGGTACTGGTCGAGGGAGGCCACGGTGTGGGCCAGGGTCATGGCGGCGTCGTAGTAGGACCGGGCGTAGTGAGTGCGATTCACGCGGTCGGCTTGGCGCAGGGTTTCGAAAAGGTCTGATGGCTTGTCGAGCCAGGCTTGCTTGCCGGCCACGATGGAGTTGGCCCTCAGCGATCTCGGAGTGGACACACCGGCCAGGTGGCCATGCTGGGCGAAGGCGGCAACCAGAGCCCATAGTTCGTCGTCGGTGTGTCGGTCGTCGACGTCGATGAAGGCAGTGCAGAGGTTGAAGGCTTCGAGGAGGGTGAGCTGGCGGGCCTCGTCGGCGTCGACCTTGCTCCCGCTAGCAGCCGCGCCGAGGCTCGGTGCCAGCTCGTCGACGAAGCTCTGAACAGCTCGAGTCAAACCGCGATCCATGAGGGCCTGATCGTAGTCGCACTCCTCTCATCTTGACCCGGTGGTCAAGTCGTCTTGTACGGTAGTGGCCTATGACCCACCGTTTCGACTCTGTTGATGCTGTGCGCGAAGGCTTGCGCAAGGTCGACTACCTTGCCGATGAGTCCATCGCCGGCATCGCCTACTTGGCTGATCGGCTACAGAAGCCCGTCCTCATTGAGGGGCCAGCGGGAACCGGCAAGACCCAGTTGGCCAAGTCCATCGCCGAGATGGCGGGCTGTCGACTGATCCGGCTCCAGTGCTATGAGGGAATCGACGAGGCCAAGGCCCTCTACGAGTGGAACTACAAGAAGCAGCTCCTCCGTATCCAGGTCGAGAAGGGCGACGAGGATGCCTCCTGGGCCGACATCCAGGACGACATCTTCTCCGACGAGTTCCTCCTCCCCCGTCCTCTTCTGGAAGCGATCACGGCCGACGATCCCGTCGTGCTCCTGATCGACGAGGTCGATCGGGTCGAGTTGGAGACCGAGGCCCTACTGCTGGAGATCCTGTCCGACTTCCAGGTCTCGATCCCTGAGCTAGGGACGATCGAGGCCAAGCAGATCCCCCTGGTCTTCCTGACTTCGAACAACACCCGAGAGCTCTCCGAGGCGTTGAAGCGACGCTGCTTGTTCCTCCACATCGACTACCCCGACATGGAGCGTGAGAAGGAGATCGTGCTGACCAAGGTCCCCGACGTCTCCGACAACTTGGCCGATCAGGTGGCCAGGATCGTGCGGTCAGTTCGTCAGCTGGAACTGAAGAAGAGCCCGTCGGTGTCCGAGACTCTCGACTGGGCGCGGACCCTGGTGCTTCTGGGGATCGAAACCATCGATGAGAAGGATGCAATCGAGACCGTGAACATCTTGTTGAAATATCGATCGGATATCGACAAGGCGATCAAGGAGTTCAGTTCCAACAACGCCACCGTCTTCGAGAACTCCGGTTCCTGAGGCCAAGCCCCGTCGGCACCGAGAGGTAGTTCTGAGAGGCTGTTCTGAGAGGGAAGTGCCATGACCACGATCGAAGCCAACGAAGCTAGTTCGGACAAGCCGCTGTTCGATCTGCTCGAAGGATTCGTGCAGGAGCTGCGGACGGCCGGTCTGCCGGTGTCGTTGTCGGAGAACATCGACGCCGCTGAGGCTGTTCGCCACATCCCGCTCGAGGATCGGGTGGCGTTCAAGTACGCCCTGGCGGCAACGCTGGTCAAGAACAACGCTCACTGGAAGACATTCGAGACCCTGTTCGAGGTCTACTTCTCCCTTCGGGGCAAGGAGTATTCCATTGACGGTGACAATGATGATCCCTTCGGCGACATGGACCTCGACATGGAGGAGGGAGAGGAGGGTCAATCCGGTGATGGTGGTCAGGGGGGTGGTGAAGGCCTGAGCCCTGAGGAGCTGGCCGAATTGCTGTACCAGGCCTTGTTGAAGGGTGACGACATCCTGATGCGAGCCATCGCTCGCCAGGCAGTCAAGCGCTTCGCAGGCATGGAGCCAGGCCGCCCCGTTGGCGGGACGTACTACCTATATCGCACCTTGCGGAATCTGGATCTCGACGGGATTCTCGAACGGCTGATGGAACAGGCCAATCAGGATGCTCCTGAGGGGCTGAGCCCGTTCGAGGAGAGGCTGGAGAAGGACGAGTTCCAGGCCAGGATCGACAAGCTCCGCAAGGAGATCGAAGCCGAGATCAGGCGTCGACTGGTTGCCGACAGGGGAGCGGAGGCCATGGCCAAGACGCTTCGAAAGCCACTGCCCGAAGACGTAGACTTCATGCACGCCAGCCGGGAGGAGATGACGGCTCTGCGGCGGGCCATCTACCCCCTGACCAGGAAGCTGGCCGCTCGTCTGGCTCGCAAGCGCCGGCACAAGCGCAAGGGGCCGCTCGATTTCCGCAGCACAGTCCGCCATTCGCTGAGCTATGGCGGGGTACCGGCTGATCCCCGGTTCCGGCATCCCAAGCCGGCCAAGCCGGAGATCTTCGTGGTCGCCGACATCTCGGGCTCGGTTGCCGCCTTCGCCCGGTTCACTCTGCATCTGGTCTACGCCATCTCCAGCCAGTTCAGCCGCGTCCGGTCGTTCGTGTTCATCGACGGGTTGGACGAGGTGACCGACTATTTCGAAGGCGTTGATGACATCACCGAGGCCATCCACAGGGTCAACACCGAGGCCGACGTGGTGTGGGTCGATGGGCACTCCGACTATGGGCACGCCCTCGAAGTGTTCTGGGACAACTACGGCAAGGAGATCGGGCCCAAGACAACGGTCATGATTCTGGGCGACGCCCGCAACAACTACCATGCCTCCCAGGCTTGGATCGCCAAGGAGATCCAACACCGGGCCCGCAAGTTGTTCTGGCTCAATCCCGAACCCAAGGCCTACTGGAACACCGGCGACTCGATCGTCGGGGACTATGGGGCCCACTGCGACGGGACCTTCGAGGTCCGCAACCTCCGCCAACTCGAAAAGTTCGTCGACAACCTGGTCTGAGTCTGCCGTCCATCCGGAGGGCGGCCCTCACAAGAGAGCAATAGACGGCCTCAACGATGGCATGGACGTGGCCGCTGCGTTCGCGGCCGATTTCCATGGCGCGGTGGACGATCTCGAAGCTCTTCAATCTTCGAGGTCGAGATCGAGGATCGTGATCTCCGCTTGGCCTGAGGGGTCCAGGGGATGGCTGATGGGGGTGGTGCGTCTGCGCCCGATCCGCAGCCATGGTGAGGGCTTGCGACGCCGGTAGCGGGGATCGCTGGGGGGTCGTCCCTGGTAGCGGGCCTTGGCCCGACGTTCGGCTTCGACGCCAGCCAGGGCACCAATCAGGCGAAAGGCCAGGGTGGCCGACGAGACGAGACCCGAGGCGGTTAGGAGCCGGCCGTACTCGACGAAAGGCTCGTTCACCAGGGTGAGCCCATGCGAAGTGAGCAGATCGCCGGCCAGCCAGTGGGTTGTGGCCCTTGCGCCATCCACAACTCCAGCCGCCGCCAACAACACTGATCCTGTCGAGGTGGCCCCGAGCCAGGTAGCTGACTCGGCCAGCTGTCTCACCGCCTCAGCCAGCTGCTGATTCTTGGCAGCAGTCTGGACCCCCATCCCGCCGGGAATGATCAGAGCGCTGCAGTTCCGTAGATCGTCGATGGTCCGGGTCGGGAAGACTCGCCCATGGAAGCTGGTGACCGACGCAGAGCCGACACTGGCGATGATGACATCCAGGTCGGCTGATGTGAGGATCTCGACGACCGCGCCCGTCTCGTCGGCGGCGACGCCGTCGTAGGTCAACACGACCACAGGTCCCCGAGGAGGCAAGGCCACCCCCTAATACTTGCCGATAGCCGCGGCGCTGTCGCTCAGGATGTTTGGAGCAGTTCCGCTGTTCTGAAGGCGAGGTCGAGGCTTTGGCGGCCGTTCAGGCGGGGGTCGCACATGGTCTCGTATCGTTTGGCCAGGTCGTTGTCTTGGACGGGGTCACCGCCGCCGAGGCACTCGGTGACGTCGTCGCCGGTCAGCTCGACATGGATTCCTCCTGCCCAGGTCCCGACCTGGCGATGGGCGGCGAAGAAGGCAGCGACCTCGTTCATGATGGCGTCGAGGTGGCGAGTCTTGTGACCGGAGTCTGACGTGAAGGTGTTGCCGTGCATCGGGTCGCAAGCCCACACGACTGGATGGCCAGCATCGCGGACAGCTTCGAGGAGGGGTGGGAGATGTTCACCGACCTCGTCCGCCCCCATGCGTGAGATCAGGGTCAGGCGCCCCGGCTCCCGGTCGGGGTCGAGGACATGGCAGAGGGCGACGACATCTTCGGGTGTGGCTGTCGGGCCGATCTTGCAGCCAATGGGGTTCTTGACGCCGCGGAGGAACTCTACGTGGGCCCCGTCGAGTTGGCGGGTCCGCTCACCGATCCAGAGCATGTGAGCGGAACAGTCGTACCACTCATCGGTGAGGCTGTCGCTGCGGGTCAAGGCTTCTTCGTATTGGAGGATCAGGGCCTCGTGGCTGGTGAAGAAATCGGCCTCGTGTATCTCGGGGTGGCGGGAGGATATGCCAGCCGCCTCCATGAAGCGCAGGGCGCGATCAATCTCGGCGGCCAGATCTTGGTAGCGGCGGCCCTCGGCTGAGCTGGCCACGAACTCTTGATTCCAGGCCTGGACCCGGTTCAGGTCGGCGAAGCCACCCTTGGTGAAGGCCCGCAGCAGGTTCAGGGTCGAGGATGACTGGTGGTATGCCTTCAGGAGACGAGCGGCCTCGGGGGTCCGATCGTGAGTGGAGAAGGGGAGGTCATTGACCATGTGACCGAGGAACGAGGGTAGCTCGGTGCCGTCGACCGTCTCAGTTGGCTTGGACCGAGGCTTGGCGAACTGGCCGGCGATACGGCCTACCTTCACGGCTGGCACGCCCGAGGAGTAGGTGAGGACAACAGCCATTTGCAGGATCACCCGCAGCTTGTCGCGAATGGCGTCGGCCCCGAAGCCGTCGAACGACTCGGCGCAGTCGCCAGCCTGGAGTAGGAAGGCATTGCCTTTGGCCACCGCGGCCAGCTTGGCCTTCAGCTCACGAGCTTCGCCGGCGAAGACCAGAGGAGGAACCGTTGACAGCTCCTTCTCGACCCGTTCCAACTCAGTGCTGTCGGGCCAAGTTGGTTGATGAGCAGCGGGACGGGTCCGCCAGGTTTGTGGGTTCCACCGGGGGGTGGGAGGGGCTCCATCGGATCGTGCTGTACCGCGCTCGTTTACCACCACCACAGTCTCGGGGATGAAGCGACGGCTGACAACGCAATAAGCCCGGCCCAATGGCCCAAACGCGAGGAGAGCCACCGCTGGTGGCTCTCCTCACTAGGTTCTGGTGTGCCGACCCCAGATTGGGGTGACTGCTCGATCAGGCGGCGTCGAAGTCGCTCATGACGTCGCCGGCCTGGTCGCGAACGGCGCTGACCGCACGCTTGACGAGACGGCGGGCGGCCTCGGCGGTCACACCGAGCTCCTCGCCAACCTCGCGGTAGCTGCGCTTGCGGCCGTCATTGAGCCCGAACCGCTGCTCGACGGCGTACTTGGCTCGGGGGTCGAGCACGTCGAGGAGGCCGGTGACCATGGTCTCTTCGGCCTTGGCCATGACCTCGAACTCAGGTCCGGGGGTCGAATCGGGGAGTAGGTCGACCAGCTCGTTGGAGTCATCGTCGCCGATGGTGCGATCGAGCGAGGTCGGGGTGGTGAGACGGTGGAGGCGTGCGTGCTCGTCGTCGAGCTCGTCGCCGTCACCTGATACCTGGCGCAGAGCGGCACGAAGGCTCGCTGAGCGGTCGCCGGGGAGGCGGACCAGGCTGGCCTTCTGGTCGAGGGCCCGGCCAATGGCCTGGCGGATCCAGAAGGTGGCATAGGTGGAGAATTTGAAACCCTTGCGCCAATCGAACTTGTCGACAGCGTGTTCCAGGCCGAGGTTGCCTTCCTGGATCAGGTCGAGGAGCTCCATTGAAGGAGGGAGGGGGTAGCGGCGAGCAACGCTGACCACGAGACGGAGATTGGCTCGGATGAACCGGTCCTTGGCTTGGGCTGCCTTGCGGACAGCCCTCTTGTTGGCGACGTTGGTTTCGCCGGCGTCAAGTAGCTCCTGGGCCTCGCGGCCCTTCTCGATGATCTGGCTGAGCTCGCGCTCTTCGTCGGCGGTGAGGAGGGGAACGAGGCCGATCTCGTTTAGGTACTGTCCTACGGAATCACTCATGGGCGTGCTTCTTTAGCTGGCTTGCTTGCGGGGGGATAGACAAGGAAGTTTTCCCTATCGTGGTGGGGGCCTGGTAGGCTCTGAGTTCCGGGCGTTGCTTCGGCTGAATCCGAGTTTGAGTGCGTTTCCGGGCGGGTTTGAGCGCTACAGGTCCAAAACCCCTTTCTAGTACGAATGGCTCCCCGTGTGTAGTGACATGCGTCACTTTTTGCCGCTTTTCCTACATTCTGATGATAGTTGGGCCGATGAAACGGGGTTCGGGCTGGTTTTGTCGTCTTGATTGGTGCCTGCCCCCGACACACGGGAAGGCTCTAAAACGTGGCTAAACGCGTCGGTCTGCTCGGTGGCACCTTTGATCCGCCTCACCTCGGTCACCTGATCGCGGCCGACCAGGTGCTTGACCAGCTCGAGCTCGACGAAGTCTGGTTGGTCGTGAGCAATAGTCCATGGCAGAAGACGGGGGCTCGCACTATTACCCCGGCTGCCACACGCTTGGAGCTGGTGGAAGCGGCGGTGGTCGGGGCGCCCGGGTTGGTGGCTTCGGGGGTGGAGCTCGAGATCGGTGGGCCCAGCTACACCTCGGTCACCTTGGAGGTGCTGGAGGAGTGCTACCCCGAAACGGACTGGCTGATCATCGTTGGTGCTGATGCCGCTGCCGGGCTCGACAGTTGGCATCGGGCAGAGGAGCTGCGACGTCAACGTCGGTTTGTTGTCGTCAATCGACCGGGGGTGGCGGCAAATACTCCCGAGGGGTGGAATTGCTTTCCGGTTGAGATCCCGCCGATAGCCCTCTCCAGTACTGAGCTTCGGATCATGGTCGAAGGAGGTAGGTCCATACGCCATCTCTGCCCTGCTCTGGTTGCGCAAGCGATCGCTCGTCTGGGCCTCTATGGTCGGAGGTCTTGAGTTGGCCCGCCGCCCTACTCACGAAACGCCGCCGCTTCATGGCTCTGTTTGTTGGTGCAGAGTTGGTACTTGCGATGTCGGTGCCGTTTCTGGCCATCGGTGGCTATCACGCGCTCTTGAACTCCCGGGCTGGACGATTCGTGGAGCAGCCGGGAGAGGGTGATCCTGGTTGGCGGGCCCTGGTCGATCCGAGCCCCCTAGTTGCCGTGGTCGAGATCGAGGGCGAGCAGATCACCGGTATCGCTCTACTGGCGGGCACTGTTGACGAGGCTGCCGGCGGGACCGTGATCCTGGTACCGGCGAACTTGCAGGTCGATGACGCAGCCCTGGCCGATCGTGAACCAGCAGAGGCCGTGGCTGCGTTGAGTGGGGCTCTACGGTTGCGGATCACGGCCATCGAGCAGATGACGAGAGAGCGGTGGCAAACCCTGCTTGGCGACAAGGCCTATCAGGTGTCCAACCCTGATCCAATCGTCAACGACTTCGGCCAGCCGATCTTGGCCGTTGGTCCGGCCACGATCGACGGGAGCACCGTCTCGACCTTCCTCGGACTGCCGGCTCCGGGGGCCGATTCGATCACACTGATGTTCCGCCGCCATATCTTCTGGTCGGCCATGGTCAGCGATCCACCGATGAGCCAGATGCCGGGATCAGACGATCCACTGTTGGAGTCGTTGGATGAGGTCACTGGACCAGCGGCTCGTGTCGTCGATCTGCCCCTGATGGCGGTGGAGCCGAACCCGACGCCGGATCTGGCTGCGGCTGAGGCCCTGATCCGAGAGGTAGTACCGGTGCCGGCCGGGGCCCACCCCGGTGATCGGCTCCAGGTTCGGGTCATCGACCGGACCGGGGTAGCCGATCTCCCCGCCATCGCCGCCGAGGTGGCTTCGACCGGTTCTGAGGTGATCGAGATCGGTAATGCTCCAGAGTTCGACGGGGGGCTGACTCACCTCGTCGTACCCACTGGGTTCGATGATCCGGGGATATCCGAGCTTGCGTCGCTCACCGGGGCGACTACTGTTCACGATGACGAGGTTGATGCCGATCCGGTCGTCACACTCCTCATTGGGAGTGACTTCGTCACCAACCGCTGATTGGTGCTTCACTGTTGGCGGTAGGGAAACCGATCCGGACAGTCGAGGAGCCTGCACTGAACGACGAAGAGCTATTGCGCCTGTTGCGGGTGGCCGTCGACGCCGCCGAAGACAAGCTCGGTCAAGACACCGAGGCCTTCTTCGTTGGAGAGATCATGGGCATCACCGACTGGTTTCTGGTGACATCGGGTAGCAACGCCCGCCAGGTCAGAGCCATCGTCGAAGCAATCGAAGAGGAATTGACCAAGGCCGACGGCCCCAAGCCAATTCGGATCGAGGGCAAGGACTCACTGGAGTGGGTGCTCATGGACTATGGGGCCTTCGTAGCCCACGTGTTCAGCACCGAGACCAGGGGCTACTACGACCTCGAACGCCTCTGGAAGGATGTCCCGCGCCTCAGCGACGTGGCGTGAAGCTGCGGGTGTTGGCTATTTGGGAACCACCAGGTTCACGAGCTTTGGGGCGCGAACTATGACCTTGGTGGGGGCTGCACCGTCGAGGTGGGACTGGACGGGGACAGAGGCCATGGCGGCGGCTTCGGCGTCAGGGTCGCTGATGGTGGCGTCGACATCGATCCGGTCCCGGACCTTGCCATTGACCTGGATGACCATGGTCACGGTGTCGACGACCAGCTTGGCCTGATCCGCCTCTGGCCAGCTCAGGGTGTGGACGTGTTCCCCATCGTGGCGCTGAGCCCAGAGCTCCGCTGTGATGTGGGGGACGGCCGGGGCCATGACTACTAGCAGGGCGTCGATGGCGTTGGCAATCACGTCGGCGTGGGGACCTTCGTCGCTCTGGACGTACTTGTAGAGGGTGTTGGTGAACTCCATGAAGCCGGCCACAGCGGTGTTGTACGACCAGCGATCGTAGGCGTCAGTGATACGGGCGATGAAGCGGTGGGTTTCGGCGTCGATGGTGTTGTCGGCATCGCTGTGCGGGCCGGAGCGCAGGTTTGGCAACAAGTCGGTGTCGGTACGGGCCAGGCGCCAGACGCGGGCCAGAAAGCGGGAGCAGCCTTC
>JAAETV010000049.1 GCA_024227975.1 Actinomycetes bacterium | reverse complement strand
GAGTCCGGAACCATCCCGCTTGGTGGTGACAGGGGGCGATGAGGAGATCGTTCTTTCCTTGGAGGCATTGGAGGATGGTGTTGAGGTCATCAACATCATCCCGCCTCGTGTCACCAGCGACCTGGTGGAGCTCCGCGATGAAGTCGGAGTCAGCCTCACCGTGAAGGCTGAATAGTGCCTTCGATGTCCCGCTCTCGTCGGTGGGAGCGGACCTGATATCGGGATCGGCCGCGTTTGGGTTGGTTCCGCTTGGTTCGGGCCGACGGCACAGCGGTCACGACGGTGGGGGTAACACGAGCGCTTGGGCCACGATGGTTTGGTCTGTTTCGGAGTCGAACGTGATGGCGGGGGAGCCATGGAGCTCGTAGCCATCGTCGAGGGCATCGGAGATGCGCTGGCAGAACTCCCTTGTGTCGGGGCCGGTCAAGAGCCGGTAGCGCAGATGATCGGTCATGGGGGTGCCTCCTCCGTCGATGGCCTCTAGATACTAGAGAGGATGTTCGAGGAGAGGACGGTTCGATGACCTGTCAAGACCTATCACTGGACGATGCCTGGCGAATGCTGGTGGCGACGCCGTCGGCAGTCGTGATCGACGTCCGAACCAAGGCCGAATGGGCTTATGTCGGGACACCCGAGCTGGCCTCAGTCGGCAACGAGCTCCGTCTCGTCGAGTGGATCGACTACCCCGGTGGCCAACCGAACCCCAGGTTCGTCGAGGAGGCTTCGGCCGGTCTCGATCCCAGCCAGGATGTGCTCTTGCTTTGTCGCTCGGGGGTTCGCTCCCGGGCTGCTGGCGAGGCACTTCTGTCCACCGGATTCACCAATGTCTATAACATCGCCGCCGGATTCGAAGGTGGCCTCGACAGCGAGGGCCATCGCCACGGCGGGTGGAAGGAGAACCTCCCATGGCGACAGAGTTGAACGAGGCCACCCTGCTGGTGCGGGGTGGTTTGAACCGATCGGCCTTCGATGAGACGGCGGAGGCCATCTATCCCACCTCCGGCTATGTCTATGCCAGCGCGGCCGAAGCTGAGGCTGCCTTTGCTGGAGAACACAATCGATACATCTACTCTCGCTATGGGAACCCCACCGTCACCGTCTTCGAAGAGCGCCTTCGCTTGCTGGAAGGGGCTGAGGCCTGCCTGGCCACTTCCAGCGGGATGGCAGCGGTGTTCGCCTCGCTTGCCAGCTTGGTCAGCGCCGGTGATCATGTGGTCGGCTCCCGGGCCCTGTTCGGCTCGTGTCACGTCATCCTCGACGAGATCCTGCCCCGCCTCGGGGTTCGCACCACCCTGGTCGACGGGACATCGCTCGACGACTGGGAGCGCGCCTTGGCAAAGGGGGCCAAGGCGGTATTCCTCGAGACCCCGTCGAACCCCGGTCTGGAGATCATCGACCTGCCGGCTGTGGCCGACTTGGCCCACCAGGCGGGATCAATCTTGATCGTCGACAACGTCTTCGCCAGCCCTGTCTTGCAGAAGCCGTTGGAGCTCGGGGCCGATGTGGTGGTGTATTCGGCAACCAAGCACATCGACGGTCAGGGCCGGACCCTGGGCGGAGCCGTGTTGGGGACTGCTGAATACATCAATGGGACCGTGATGCAGTTCACCCGTCACACGGGTCCGAGCCTGAGCCCGTTCAACGCTTGGGTCCTGGTGAAGGGGCTGGAGACACTCCGGCTGAGGGTGGAGGAATCGTGTCGGTCGGCTGCCTGCTTGGCCCAGTGGCTCGACCGTGATGATCGTCTCGACGGGGTGTGCTATCCCTTCCTCGTCTCACACCCCCAATACGAGTTGGCCCGACGCCAGATGTCGGCCGGGGGGACGATCCTCACCGTTGACCTTGGTTCGAAGGAGCGGTCGTT
>JAAETV010000048.1 GCA_024227975.1 Actinomycetes bacterium | reverse complement strand
CCCAGGTGCTCGACCTGAGGGTCGGCAAAGGTCTGGTCGATGGTGTTGACGGGTCCACAGGGGATGCCGGCCTCGTTGAGGGCTTCGACCCAATGGGCGGTGGAGGCCTTGGCGGTGAAGGTGGCGATCTTCTCGTTGAGCTGGTCCCGGTGCTGGGAGCGGGTTTGGCCGTCGGCGTAGTTGGGGTCGTCGAGGAGGTGAGGGGCCCCGATGAGACCGCAGAAGTCGCGCCACTTGTCGCCCCCCGGTGCGGCGATATTGACCAATCCGTCGGCTGAGGGGAAGGTCCCCATGGGAATCCCGGTCGGGTGGTGATTGCCGGCCTGGCCGGGGACCTCGCCGTTCATGGTCCAGCGGGCGGCCTGGAAGTCGAGCATGGCGATCTGGGCTTCCAATAGAGAGGTGTGGACCCATTGACCCCGGCCCGACCCTCCTGGCCGGTCACGTTCGGTCAGGGCCATCATCACCCCGATGGCCAGGTACATGCCGGCGGCCAGATCCGAGATCGGTACCCCGACCCGGACCGGTCCCTGGCCCGGCAGTCCCGTCACCGACATGAGCCCACCGAGCCCTTGGGCAATCTGGTCGACGCCGGCCCGTGATCCGTAGGGCCCGTCCTGGCCGAACCCGCTGATACTGGCGTAGATGATCCGATCATTGACGGCCGAGCAGGCGTCATAGTCGACGCCCAAGCGGTGCTTGACGTCGGACCGCATGTTCTCGACCACGATGTCAGCCCCAACCACCAGCCCGAAGAAGACCTCCTTGCCGGCCTCCGACTTCAGATTGAGGGTCATGGCCCGCTTGTTGCGATGCAGGTTCTGGAAGTCGGGGCCATGCCTACCATCGCTGGCCATGTCGCCCCGGTCTGAGGGGGGCTCGATACGGACGACGTCGGCTCCCCAATCGGCCAGTTGGCGTACACAGGTCGGTCCCGCACGGGCCAGAGTCAGGTCCAGAACCCGCAAATGGGATAGGGGGAGATCGGGCCGAGCCGATGCCATGGTGCTCTCCTGGTTCCTGGGTGGGCTCGTCAATCCTGAGGGGGGAGCTTGGTGATGGCGTCGCCGGGGTGGACGGTGCCGGCCTGGATGACCATGGCGCAGATGCCCCGGAACCGGTAGACGTCGCTCGAGTTGACCCAGCGGGCGGCGTCGATACCGAAGCGGGAGCTGAACTTGGCGCACCCGGTGTGGGGCTTGGCCGATACCTCAAGCACAGCCGAACCGACCGAGAGGCGGGTGCCGGGGGCCAGGTTGGGGGCCGAGAGGTCGAAGTCGACGAAGAGCTGATCACCGGCCAAAGGCCACAGATCCTTGTCGCCGTCGGCCACCAGATCTATCGAGCGGCTGTTCATCAGGTTCAACTGGGCTTCGGGGTGGGCCTTGCCATCGTCGGTCTGATGGCTCCCGCGTTCGAGGTAGTTGTCTCCTGCAAGTCCCTCGCCGACGATGAGGTGACCCTCATCGAGCACCTGCCGTTGGTCGACATCAGGTCGACTCACCACTAGATCGACGGTGCCGGCTTCAGTCGGGGAGGCGAGAACATGGTCGATTCCCCCTTCGAGTTGCTCTCTGCTGAGGTGGCCCATGACTCCATGATGGTCGGTGGCCTCGTCGCCGGCCAGATCGATCAGTTCGAGCAAGCAGCACGAGCTCACATGTGGAGGGTGGTAGGACCCCGCAATCCCCCTAAGCTGAGGAGTCGGCTTTTTGCTCGGACGACTGATGGTGTTGCGTTTCGTGTCCCATTCAGTGTTCGAGGTCTCCGGCCACCGGTGCCGGAGCCATTCAAGGCCCCTGTCGAAGCTCGCAAAGGTTTGCTGTGAAGACCTATTCACCAAAAGCATCAGATATCCAACGCAACTGGTTCGTTGTCGACGCTGAAGGCCTGACCCTGGGTCGCATGGCCACCGAGATTGCTCGGGTGCTTCGAGGCAAGCACAAGCCGACGTACGCTCCCCACCTCGACATGGGTGACCATGTGATCGTCGTCAACGCCGACAAGATCGTGTTGAGCGCGGACAAGGCCGACAAGAAGATGGTTCACCATCACTCCGGCTACCCCGGTGGCCTCACCTCCCGTACCTACGGAGAGTCACTCAACCGTCAACCGGCCAACACCGTTCGTCGTTCAATCGTCGGCATGTTGCCCAAGACCCGTCTTGGTCGGGCCCAAGCCCGCAAGCTGAAGGTCTACGCCGGTCCTGTCCATCCCCACCACGCCCAGAGTCCGGCTCCGCTCGAAATAGCCGGCGCCCGCCGAGAAAGCTGAGTTCGTCGATGTCTACCGCTCTCCAGACAACGGGTCGCCGCAAGCAGGCCATCGCTAGGGTTCGGGTCTCACCCGGCAGTGGCAAGATCACGGCCAACGGCCGCGAGTTCGAGGACTACTTCCCCTCCGCCGTTCACCGCACCCTCATCACCGAGCCTCTGCGGATCGCATCGGCCGAGGAGAGTTACGACATCGCGGTGACCCTCAGCGGGGGTGGCCTCTCCGGTCAGGCCGGAGCCTTCCGGCTCGGTATCAGCCGGGCCCTGATCGAGATGGACGAGGAGCTTCGGCCCTCCATCAAATCGGCCGGCCTGTTGACCCGGGATCCGCGCAAAAAGGAGTCCAAGAAGTACGGACTCAAGAAGGCTCGTAAGGCTCCGCAGTACAGCAAGCGGTAGTACGCCGTGGCCCTGCGCTTCGGTACCGACGGCGTTCGTGGGCTGGCCAACACCGAGCTGACACCTGATGTCGCCATGGCTCTTGGTCGCGCCGCGGTCGAGGTTCTTGGTGCTGATGGGTTTGTGATCGGGCGGGACACCCGCCGATCGGGTCCCATGCTCGAAGCGGCCCTGGTGGCCGGTATCTGTAGTGCTGGTTCCGATGTTGAACTATTGGGTGTTGTCCCGAGTCCGGCCGTGGCCTGGGCCTCGGCCTCCCTGAACCGGCCAGGGGCCGTGATCTCGGCCTCCCACAACCCCTTCGCCGACAACGGCATCAAGTTGTTCGCCCCCGGCGGCCTGAAGCTCGACGACGACATCGAAACCCGGATCGAGGCCGCCTACTTCGCCCTCCTCGGAGGTGGCTATGGCGACGGTGGCTCTGGCGATGCTGGGTCCAGCGAGTCGTCCGATCCCCGATCGACGGTGACGGGAGCTGACGTTGGCACCTTGGCCGCCAGCGGTGGGATCGACGGTTGGATCGACGAAGTCTGTGCCTCGATCGGAGGCCGAACCCTTGACGGGCTGACCATTGTGTTGGACTGCGCCAATGGGTCTGCCTCAGGTCACGGGCCCCGGATCTTCAAGGCACTGGGGGCCACCATCCACGTCATCGGTGATGACCCAAACGGAATCAACATCAATGATGGCTACGGCTCGACCGATCCCACCCGCTTGAGCGAAGCCGTTGTTGGATGGAACGCCGACCTCGGGCTTGCTTTCGACGGCGACGCCGACCGGCTGATCGCGGTCGACAATGAAGGCGCAGTCGTTGACGGTGACCGGGTGCTCGCTCTCCTGGCCGTCGATTGGGCCGGGAGGGGCCAGCTCCGCCACAACACCGTCGTTGTCACTGTCATGTCGAACCTCGGATTCCATCGGGCCATGGCCGAGGCTGGTATCGGAGTCGTTACCACCGCCGTCGGCGATCGCTATGTCCTCCAAGCCCTCGATGACCGCCACCTCTCCCTCGGAGGTGAGCAGTCGGGGCACGTCATCTGTCGTGATCTGGCCACCACGGGCGACGGGGCACTGTCCGGAGTTCAGCTGGCCGACACCATCCTGCGAGCTGGGGTGCCCCTGTCTCGCATGGCCGCCGACGCCATGACCACGGTGCCCCAGATCCTCCACAACATTCGTCTTCCCCAGCGAGACGATGGGCTCGTGGCCCGCATGGCCGAAGAGATCAGCCGGGTAGAGGCTCTTTTTGGCGCCGATGGCCGGGTTCTGGTCAGAGCTTCGGGCACCGAACCCTTGTTGAGAGTCATGGTCGAACATGTCGATCCGCGAATCGCTGATGAATCGTGCAAACAGCTGGTGAGTGCTGCTCAGCGCCTTGTTGGCCCCAGCTAGGGGAGACCAGTCAACGCGAAAGGACCTCCACCTCATGTGTGGAATCATTGCCATCGTTCGTCGTCGCTCGAACCGGCCGATCCCGGACGGTAGTCAGCTGCTGGCTCAGCTGGGTGAGGTCGTAGCCATGCTGCCCAAGCCCGGCGACCAGGATCTCAACTGGCTGGCGGGGTCAGAGGTCGACATCTTGCTGGCCGTTGACCGGGAGCTGCGGGGCGAGGCCGGGCTGCAGGCCCTACTGAATGATCGATCCCTCAGCTCCGGCATCGCCGGCATTGTCGGTCAGATCAACGACGCCATCGACGATGCCGAGCGCCTGCTCGACGAAGAGGGTGACCAGTTTCCCGAGCTGGAAACCATCAATGCCAGCCTCGTCCGCCTGAAAGACGCGGCCTGGTCCCTGGAACGCGACCGGCTGCGGGCTGCTCGGGAGGTCACCCAACTCGGTGGAACCGACCTGTCACCGGCCGCCGTGGCCGCCTTCTTCAGCATCCAGCAGGCTCTGAGCAACCTCGATCGGCTCGAGGTCCGAGGTCGGGATTCGGCCGGCCTGCACATATTGGTCCGCAACCACGGCCTCGATCTCAGCTCACATCGCGTGGTTGTGCTGGCCGAGAAGCGCACCATCGACCCCCTGTTCCAGGACGGTTCGGTCCGTGCCCCCGACGGTCACCTAGGGTTCGTATACAAGGCGGCAGCCGAGATCGGTGAGCTCGGCGACAACACCGCAGCCATGCGCCGCTCCATCGCGTCCGACGAGCTGTTGCACCTCGCCCTCGAAGGCGACGACGCCGAGGCCGTGGTCCTGGCCCACACCCGCTGGGCCTCGGTCGGCATCATCAGCGAGCCAAACGCCCACCCTGTCAACAGTGACGAGATCGCAGCTGATGAGATCGACGAAGACGGGGCCCTGGTTGCCGGGGCCGTGCTCGACACCGGACCCTACGTCACCTCGGTCCTCAATGGCGATGTCGACAACTTCGCTGATCTGATCGCCGCTGAGCAGCTCTCGATCGCAAGTGAGATCACTACCGACGCCAAGGTCATCCCCGCCATGGTCAGCCGGGGCCTTGAAGCCGACCTGGACCTCGACGAAGCCGTCCGCTCCACGGTGGCCCAGTTCGAAGGATCGGTGGCCATCGGCATCAGCACCGCCTCCGCTCCCGGTGATCTCCACCTTGCCCTGCGGGGAAGCGGCCAGGGAGTGTTCGTGGGCCTGGCCGAGGACGCCTTCGTCGTTGCCTCCGAGCCCTACGGGGTGGTGGAGGACTCCGACGTCTACCTCCGGATGGACGGTGAGACTCCAGCCGACCCCGACAACCCGACAGCCAGCCAGGGCCAGATCCTGCGCCTCAGCGGAGCTTTGGCCGGCCAGGCCGGAGGGGTCACCCGGTTCGCATACGACGGAACCCCCCTTCCCATCGGCGAAGAGTGGAAGGACCCTGATGTCACCACCCGCGACATCGATCGGGGCGATGCCCCCCACTTCCTGTTGAAAGAGATCTCGGAGTCGCCCCTGTCATTCCGCAAGACCCTGCGGGGTCGCCTCGTCGAGTCCGACGGCACGTACAACGTCAACCTCCCGGCCGAGACCATGCCGGAAACCCTGCGGTCGCGGATGGGTGGGGTGCGGCGGGTGCTGGTCATCGGCCAGGGCACGGCGGCGGTTGCGGGCCAGGCCGTGGCCTCTGCCATCGGTGATGCCCTGAGCGGGGCCGAGGTGCCGGTCGAGCCCATCACGGCCACCGAGCTGTCCGGGTTCCACCTCGGCGATGACATGAGCGACACCCTCGTCGTCGCCATCAGCCAGTCGGGGACCACCACTGATACCAACCGCACCGTCGACCTGGCCCGCTCCCGGGGAGCCTCGGTCATTGCCATCGTCAATCGGCGGGGCAGCGACCTCGTCGACAAGGCCGACGGGGTGCTGTACACCTCCGATGGGCGAGACGTCGAGATGTCGGTGGCTTCGACCAAGGCGTTCTACGCTCAGATCGCCGCCGGTTTTCTCCTAGCCGACGCCCTGGCCGATCAGATCCAGGGAGTCACGACCCCGGCGCGTGAGCGCCAAGCGGTATTGGCTGGGCTGGTCGCCCTGCCCGACGCCATGATCGAGACCCTCGCCCTCCGACCCCAGATCGGGACGGCCGCCAGCCGGCACGCTCCCAGCCGGCGCTACTGGGCCATGGTCGGCAATGGGGCCAATGCGGTCGCTGCTCGCGAGGTCAGGATCAAGCTCTCGGAGCTGTGCTACAAATCGATCGCCTGCGACATCACCGAGGACAAGAAACACATCGACTTGTCATCGGAGCCCCTGATCCTGGTGTGTGCCGCCGGCCTCACCGGATCCAACGCCGACGATGTGGCCAAGGAAGTGGCCATCTTCAAGGCCCACAAAGCCGCTCCTATCGTGGTCGCCACCGAGGGCGAGCACCGTTTCTCGGCCGCCCTCGATGTGATCGGGGTACCCGAAGTTCATCCCAAGCTGGCCTTCGTGCTCTCAACCATCGTCGGTCATCTCTTCGGCTACGAGGCAGCCCTCGCCATCGATGCCTCGGCCCGTCCCCTGCGGGAAGCCCGGGGCGCCATCGAGGGCCACGTCGGAGCTACCAGCGAGGACTGGTTCGAGGTGTTCGGATCCGAAATCGAGCCCTATGCCGCCCAGTTCTTCGACGGCCTCCGAGCCGGGAGCTACAACGGCCACCTCGAAGCGTCGACCGCCGTCCGCCTGGCGGCCCTGCTGCGGTTCGCGGCCCGGCAGGTCCCCCTCGACTCCTACCAGGTCGAGATGGGCAAGGTGGGTACCCCAGGTGTGGTCGTCGAGGATCTGGCCGCCGCCCTGACCGCTTGCATCGAGGAGCTGACCCGCCCCATCGACGCCATCAAGCACCAGGCCAAGACCGTCACTGTCGGGATCAGCCGGGCTGACGAGAGCCTCCTCCAGGCCGCCGTCATCCAGGCCGTGCTCGGGACCGGCTGCCCGCGGGATCGGCTCAGCTATCGTTCACTGCGGACCCTGGCCGCCATCAGCCCGGCCGTGGCCAGCGTCGTCGGCTACACCCGCTACCGGGTGGAGGGGGCGGTCGATGTCGACGGGCGCCTCCATGTGATCGACAAGGGTGGGGTTGCCACCGGGATTGCTTCCCGGGTGGACAAGGACCCGACCCTGAGGGGAACCAAGCACCGGGTGGTGGTGGAGCGGGAACCCTTCGTCACGGTGGGAACCGACGGGAGGGTGGTGCTGATCGTGCCGGAGGTGAAGGACGAGCAGACGACCGGCCTGACCCTGTGCCACCTCCAGCTCAACCAGAACCTGGGGGCGTCCACCGCTCGCACCGTGCTCCAGGGCTACCGCAACCGCTACCGCCAACTGTTCGACGTGGTGACCGAGCGCCAGCCGACCTTCCGGGAGGACCTGCTGGCCGACGTGTCGACCGTCGACCTGTTGACGGCCCCCATCTCCGATGTCGCCGCCAACTGGATCGAAGGCTGAGCGGCTCGCCGGATGCCGGCCCCGCCTCGCCACCGGTCCCGAATTGCCTGAACCGAGCTGAGAGATCGCCATGGACCCCATCATCACCCCGGCCGAGATGCAGGCCATCGATGGCGAGGCTGCTGAGCCGGTCGAGGAGCTTATCGAGCGGGCTGGTTGGGCCGTGGCCCGGGCCGCCGTGGCCCTCCTGGGCCGACGCTATGGGGCTCGGGTCCTGATCATCGCCGGCAAGGGCAACAATGGGGCCGACGGCCGCTCGGCCGCTCACTACCTCACGAGCCAAGGAGTGCGCTGCCAGCTGGTAACGGCCGATGCCGCCGGCGCTCTCACCCCCTCTGAGATCGCCCTCGCCGACCTGGTCATCGACGCCGCCTATGGCACTGGCTTTCGAGGTACCTGGGAGCCGCCCCTGGTCGGTGCCACCCCCGTCCTGGCCGTCGACATCCCCTCCGGGGTCGACGGGCTCACCGGTCAGGCCACAGGCCAACCCCTGGCCGCCGAGGCCACCATCACCTTCGCCGCCGTCAAGCCTGGCCTGTTGCTGCATCCCGGTCGGGGGTTGGCGGGACGGGTCGAGGTGGCCGATATCGGGCTCGACTGCTCCCGGGCCCAAGCCTGGCTACTCGGCCCCGACGACCTCGAAACAGGATGGCCCCACCCATTATCGACGACCCACAAGTGGCAGCGGGCCATCTGGATCATCGGGGGGAGCCCGGCCATGCCCGGCGCCCCCTGCCTGGCTGCTGCCGGGGCCGCTCGGGCCGGGGCGTCCTATGTCGGCTTGTCCATCCCGGGCCTAGCGGTGGCCACTCCGCCTGTTCCCATCGAGGCCGTGCTGCGGCCGGTGGACACGGCCTCGTCCGGTGGCACCGACTCGCCGGGCGGCGCTGGTTGGTCAGCTGAGGTGATCGCCGGCTGTGAGCGCTTCGGGGCGCTGGTGATCGGGCCTGGCCTGACCGTGGACGAGGTGACGGGGTCCGAGGTCCGGGCCGTGGTCGGGGCACCTGCCACCGTCGGGCTGCCGATCGTGCTCGACGGGGGCGCCATCGATGCCGTCGTGGCCGACCCCTCGGTGTTGGCCGGGCGCACGGTTCCCGCCGTGTTGACCCCCCACGACGGAGAGCTGGCTCGTCTTCTCGGTCACCGCCCCGGTCCTGACCGCCTCCGCGAGGTGCGCCAGCTAGCGGCCCGGTTGGGGGCCGTGATCGTGGCCAAAGGACCGACCACTGTTGTCGTCGAACCGGGTGGGAAGGCTCTGATCTCGACGGCCGGAGACCAGCGGCTGGCAACAGCCGGTACCGGTGATGTGCTGGCCGGCCTGGTCGGAGCCGCATTGGCCGGCGGTCTCGATCCCCTGCGAGCCGGCGGGTTGGGAGCCGAGTTGCACGGTCGGGCCGCCCTTGACGGATCCAGGATCGGGCTGGTTGCTGGGGACTTGCCACCCCTAGTGGCTCACTACCTGGCAAGGTGGTCGTCTTCCGGTGGAATGCGCCCGATGGAGGGGGGGAACGGATGAGCCGATCGTGGGTTGACATCGACCTGAGCGCCCTGGCCGCCAATGTGAGGACCTTGGCTGCTCTCGCTCCGGGGGCTGAACTGTGTGCCGTGGTGAAGGCGGATGCCTATGGTCACGGGGTCGTCCAGGTCGCCGATACGGCACTGGCCGCCGGGGCTTCGATCTTGGCGGTGGCTCATGTCAACGAGGGCCTGGTCCTGCGCGAGGCCGGGTTTGGGGAGCCGATCTGGGTGTTGTCGGAACCAGCACCCGAGGAGTTCGACGCCGCCGCCCGGGCTGGCCTGGAGCCGACCCTGTACTCACCGGCCGGGGCTATGGCCGCGGCCCGGGTCGGAGGTATGAGCACCCACCTGAAGGTCGACACCGGTATGGGCCGGGTCGGGGCCTCACCAGCCGAGGCGGTCCAGATCGCCCGTCAGATCTTGTCATCGGGACGGTTGGCCCTGGGTTCGGTGTGGACCCATCTGGCCTGTGCTGATGACCCCGAACATCCCATGACCAACCAGCAGCTCGATCGATACGAAGAGGTCCTGGCCGAGTTCGAAGGGGCCAAGATCGAGGTTGTCTGCCGACATGCTGCCAACTCCGCCGGCGTGATCGCCCACCCCCGCAGCCATCACGACGTGGTGCGGACCGGTATCGCCATGTACGGCTTGAACCCGGGGCCAGCCTTGGTTGATCGGGTCGAATTGAGGCCGGTACTGAGTTGGAAGACCAGGGTCGGTTTCGTCAAGCGGGTCCCGGCCGGGACGGCCATCAGCTACAGCCACAGCCAGAGTGTTGCGACCGATACCACGATCGCCAGCATCCCAGTCGGCTATGCCGACGGCCTCCGCCGGGGCCTGTGGAACCGTGGTGGGGCCGCCATCATCGGTGGCAAGGTCCGGCCTTTCGTCGGGGCTGTGACCATGGACCAGACCATGGTCGACTGTGGCGACGATGGGGTCGCCCCCGGACAAGAGGTGGTCCTCATCGGCAGCCAGGGCGAAGCCACCATCACCGCCGACGACCTGGCCCAAGCCCTCGGCACCATCAACTATGAGATCCCGTGCTTGATCGGATCTCGGGTCGAGCGCCGCTACCTCACGGCTTGAGCGGTGGGAGGGGCGGGGGAGCGCCGGGGGGAGCGATGCGGATCCTGCTGATCGAACCCTGGCTCGATGGATCCCACCGCCAGTGGGCGGAGGGCTATCAGCGGGCCAGCAACCATGAGGTCCACGTCATTGGTCTGCCTGGCCGATTGTGGCGCTGGCGACTGAGGGGCGGGGCCGTCCCCCTGGCCGCCGAGGTCATTGATTGGATTGATCGCCATGGCCAGCCCGATGTCGTGGTGATCTCGGGTCTGGTCGACGGGGCCCACCTCTTGGGCTTGGCTCGCCGCCAGCTCGGTGCGACCCCGGTTGCCGTCTACCAGCACGAGTCGCAGCTGGTCTACCCCACGACGAGCGGCTCCGATCAGGAGGCCGCGCTACGGAACTGGCTGTCATGGTGCGCGGCCGACGTTGTGTTGTTCAACAGCGAGTACCACCGGGATGCAGTGGCCGAGAGGCTGCCAGCCTTCGTGGCCCAGCTGCCAGACCAGTCCCATCGACCTTTCGTCGAGCCAGTGCTGGCCAGGTTCGAGGTCCTCCCTGTTGGCCTCGATCTCGGACCTTTGCTGAATACCTCCTCTGCCTCGGCGGCTACTTCAACGGTCGGAGGGGTCGTGGCCGAGGATGAGGGACTGGATCGGGGACCGAGAGTGTTGTGGCCCCATCGATGGGAGGCCGACAAGGACCCGGCCGCCTTCGAGCGGGCCCTGGTCAAGCTCGAAGCAGCTGGCCAGCCCTTCGAGCTGATCCTGGCCGGGGCCGACCCTTCCGGTGGCAGTACCCAGGCTGTTGAGGCTCGCCATCGTCTGGTCGCCCGGTTCGGGTCGCGGGTAGTGGCCGTCGGCCCCTTCCCCGTTGATGAATACCGACGGTTGGTGACTTCGGCCGATGTCGTAGCCAGCTGTGCTCACCAGGAGAACTTCGGGATCGGAGTCGTTGAGGCGGTAGCCGCCGGCTGTGTGCCCCTCCTACCCAATCGACTCAGCTATCCCGAGATCATTCCTCGGCGCTGGCACTCATCGGTGTTGTACGAACCGGGCCAATTCGGAACGGCCCTCGTCGAATGCCTGGCTGAGCTCGATCAGCGGCGACGGGCCACGGCTGGGTTGGCCGCTGAGATGGCCCGCTTCGACTGGGCCGTGATGGCCGATTGCTATGACCAACGGCTCGCTGCGTTGGCCAACCCCGGGTAGTCGACGTCCCCAGCCAGGTTCAACGACTGGTCAGCGTCGACGATCAGGTGAGCAGCGGGCGTAGTACGGTCAGCGGGTGGAATCTCGATGGCGTCTTTGCTTCCGTTGGCTCGTTCTGACCGTCACTGTTGTGGTCCTCGCCGTCGGTTGCTCGTCGGGCGATGATGAAGGCACCGAGCCGACGACCACATCGGGCGCAGATGAGGTTGCGTCGGGAGAGGGCACCGACGATGAGCAGCCCGAGAGCCAGCAGTCATCGGCGGGGTCGGCGGCTGGCGATCTGATTGAGGCCACCGAGGTCACCATTGGCGGCCTCGAAGCATGGACCGTTCGCTACCTGAGCACCGGGATCGGAGGGGACCTGGTCGAGGTCACGGGCGTGGTCTTGGCCCCCGAAGGGGGAGCGAGTGGGGCCGACGTGGTGGCCTGGACTCACGGCACCACCGGGGTGGCCGATGCCTGCGCTCCCTCAGCCCCGCCCCCAACCGCGTCGCCGGCCGCCATCTCACTGGCCCAGGCCGGCTATGTCGTCGCCGTCACCGACTATGAGGGGCTCGGTACCGAGGGCACCCACCCTTACCTGATCGGGGAGAGCGAAGCTCGCAGCGCCATCGACATCGTGCGGGCCGTTGGCCAGATGGGCCTCGAGGTCAGCGACGGCTACGCCGTTGCCGGCTTGTCCCAAGGAGGTCATGCCGCCCTGTGGACCGGGCAACTGGCCTCTGCCTATGCCCCCGAGATCGAGCTCGTCGGTGTGGTGGCCGCCGCCCCCGCCGCCAAAATCGCCAGTCTCATGCAGACCATCGGGTCGCCGGCCCAAGGGTTTGCCGTGATGTCAGCGGTGGCCCTCGACGCTGTCTACGACGATGTGATCCTGGCCGACTACTTCACCCCCGAAGCGATCGAAGCCATGGATGTGGTCCATACCGGATGCAACGCTGAGGTGTTCGCCGCCTTCCTCGACATCGACTACGACACCATGGTCGTCCCCGGCGCCTGGGATGGGCGCCAACCCATCGGTCCTCTGGCCGAACGGCTGGCCGAGAACGAGGCCGGGCGAACAGACATCGCCGCCCCGGTTCTCCTGGTGCAGGGTGATGTCGATGCCATCGTCCGTCAGGAGTTCGTCGAGGCTCTTCACGACGACTACTGCGCCATGAACACCAATGCTGAGTACAGCCTCTACATCGGCGGGGGCCATGGTGACACCATCATCACCGCTATGGACGATGTGGTGGTGTGGCTCAACGATCGCTTCGACGGGGTGGCCCCAGTCGACGGTTGCAGCGTTGTCGACCCCGACCTCGCTGCCATCCGAGCCGCCGAGTTGACCGAGCCCGCCATCGACGGGGTCCTCTTCGATGGGGTCACCCCGGACGGCTATGACACCCTGGTCAGCGACACGACGGGCCCCCGGCTCGAAACCTGCCCCGGCACCCCCATATTCGGGGGCCGGGTGCCGGTCGCCTACTCAGCCTCGGTTTGGGTGGTCGAGATCGGGCTCGGCCCCTTCCTCGATGGGTTCGTAGCCCGTTTCGAATCGGAAGAGGAAGCGGCCGCCGCCATACAGGCCTTCGATGCCGAGCTGGTTGAGTGTGGCCGGTTCACTGACCCCACCACCACGGCCGAGGGGAGCTTCTCTCGAAGCATTGACCCCGGCCTGGGGGATGAGTCCTACGGCCACGAGTTCTCCGGCGACCTGGCTGGCTTCCCCGTCTCCCGAGTCAGCTACACGGCTCGGGTGGGGGACACGATCTACAGCTCATCCCAGTCACAAGGCTTCGTTGCCGCTGAACCCGAAGTCGTGCTCGAAGCCCTGGGCGCCATCCTCCCGTAGCACACCCACTCTGGCCGCAGCCGGGGCCGTTAGCGTGGTGGGGTGCTTACCGATATCGACGGCATCCTGGTCGGTCACTGGACCCAACCCGAGGCTCGAACTGGCTGTACGGTCATTGTCCTACCGCCGGGAACCACAGCCTCAGGCGAAGTTCGGGGCGGGGCCCCGGCCACTCGGGAGTTCGCCCTGCTCGACCCAACCAAGACGGTGAGCCAGGTCGACGCCGTCACCCTCTGCGGTGGTTCGGCCTTCGGCCTGGCTGCCGCCGACGGGGTGATGGGTTGGCTGGAAGATCAGGGCCGGGGGTTCGAGACCAAGGTCGGCCCGGTCCCCATCGTGGTGGCTATGAGCCTGTTCGACCTGGCCGTCGGTGATGGCTCGGTCCGACCAGGAGCCGACGAGGGCCGTTGGGCCGCAACCGAGGCTAGTAGCGGACCCCATGGCGTCGGCCTGATTGGTGCTGGCACGGGGGCAACCGTCGGCAAATGGTTGGGTTCGGACCATGCTCGCCCCGGCGGCATCGGGGCAGCCACCCTACGGGCCGATGAGCTGATCGTTAGTGCCCTCATCGCCGTGAATGCCGTCGGCATGATCGACGACGGTACCTCCACCGCCGATCCCGGCCCCCCGGCTCGGGCCACTGACCTCGACCCCAGCGTCGCCACCGACAGCCCGGCCCCCGATATTGGCCAGGCCCCCGACCCCAGCCGGGAGAGCACCACGATCGGGGTCGTGGCCACCAACGCCAACCTCGACAAGATGGGCTGCCACCTGGCGGCCCAGTCGGCTCACGACGGGTTGGCCAGGGCCCTGTTGCCAGCCCACACCGCCGCTGATGGTGATGCCTTCGTGGCTGCCGCCACCGGCAAGGTCGATGCTGACCTCACCTATGTCCGGGTGCTGGTCCAGCAGGTGGTGGCGGCCGCAGTCCGCTCCCTGGCCTGAGCACAGTCACGAGACTCACAATGTGATAGCGGTATTGGCCCCGCACACGACGACCCCGACGTGGGCCTCGGGATCGGGTAGGTAGGCCCCACTGACCAGGGCCGCAATGGGGACCGCGGCCGATGGCTCGGTAACGAGCCGGAACCGATCCCACAACAGGTTCCTGGCCCCTTCAACCGCCTCGTCATCGACGACAACGCTGGTGGCATTGGCGGCCTGGAGCTGGGTCCAGGCCAGGCTCCCGATCCGGCTCGCCCCTAGGGCGTCGGCCGCCACCCCGCTGATCTCGATGTCCACCGGCTCTCCTGCCTCCAGAGCTCGGGCGAAGCTGGCCGTTCCCTTCGTTTCGCAGGCAACGACAGCGGTTCGTGACCCGAGCCAGGTTGCGATCCCACCGACCAGCCCGCCCCCACCACAGGCCACCAGGACCGTGTCGAGGGCGGCGACCTGGGCCTCGAGCTCCAGACCAATCGTCCCCGCCCCCGCCATCACCAGGGGTGCCTCATAGGCATGGACCGGGGTGGCCCCCGTCTCGGCCGTGAACTCCCTGCTTGCTTCCAGCGATTCGGCGTAGACGGCACCCACCTGGTGGACATCGGCCCCATAGTGGCGCAACCGCTCCACCTTGGCCGGAGCTGAGATGGTCGGCACGAAGATGGTGGCCCGATGACCGAGCCGCTTGGCCGCCCACGCCACTGCCGCCCCGTGATTTCCTCCAGAGGCGGCAACCACTCCTGCCGGCCCGATCTCGGTGGCGAGACAGAAGTTGGAGGCGCCACGGGCCTTGAACGTTCCACTGTGCTGGAGTAGCTCCAGCTTCAAGCTGATGGTGCCGCTGGTGTCGAGCTCGCTGCCGTCGACGGTGAGAGAAGGCGTGGTCCGGACGAACGGTCCGAGTCGTTCGGCCGCTTGGCTGATGTCATCGCAGGTCAAGACCATGGGATGGCACGCTACAAGCGGTTGCCACAGGCCGTAGCCTCGAAAGGGTGTCCGACACCTTGACCCTGTGTGCTGAAACCCTCGATCAGACCGCAACTCAGGCAATGGCCGCCGCCCTGGCTGACCAGCTGGTCGATGGTGATCTCATTCTGTTGTCCGGGGATCTCGGAGCGGGCAAGACCTGCTTCGTCCAGGGCCTGGGCCAGGCCCTCGACGTGACCGAGCAGATCACCAGCCCCACCTTCACCCTGATCTCGATCTACCACGGGCGGGTACGCCTCAACCATCTCGACGTCTACCGTCTCGACGACCCCCACCAGATCCTCGATCTCGATCTGCCGGAACTGGCCGAACACGGGATCACGGTGATCGAGTGGGGCGAGAAGATCGGGCCCGCCCTACCCCCGGAACGATTGACCATCGAGTTCCGCTACCAGCAAGTTGACGAGCCGGGTAGCCAGGTTCCCGATGGGGGAGACGGGGCTGGTGATCGGCGCGACCTGGAGCTGATCCTGGCCGGAGGGCCGTGGCTGGATCGTGCCGAGGGATTGAGGGCTGTCCTCGAGCCGTGGCTGGTGCCGTGCTGAGCCTCGCCGTCACCTCCTCGACGGCGGTGGTCGGGGTTGCTGTCGGACCGGCCGGAGGTGAAGCGCTGAGCTTCAACCAGGTATCGACCGATCGCCGTCATGCTGAAGAGCTGACTCCTCTGATCGCCTCCACCGTGGCTGCGGCCGGGGTCAGCCTCACTGATATCGAGCAGTATGTGGTTGACGTCGGACCGGGTCGCTTCACCGGTTTGCGGGTTGGATTGGCCACCGTGCGAGCCCTGGCTCTGGCCACTGGTCGGCCCGTGATTGGCATGACGAGCCTCGAAACCTTGGCTGCCGGTGAGGTTCAGGCCCCAGGGCCAGTCCTGGCCGTCATCGATGCCCGCCGAGCCGAGGTCTTCCAGCAACGCTTCGAGATCACTGCCGGTGCTGGCTCTGACCCCGCTTTCGGTTCATCGCCGTCGTTGGTCGGTCGGCCCGAAGGCCTGGCCCCCGATTGGGAGAGTGCGGAGGCCGAGTCGCTCGTGATCGTCGGCGATGGTGCCGATCGCTACGGGGAGCTCTACGGCCCGAGAGTGGTGCCCGACCGTGCGCCGTCGGCGGCAGTCATGGTGACCATCAGCGGACACCGGGCCGCTGTCCCTGGCTCCGAGGTTTCACCTCTCTATCTGCGCGACCCCGACGTCAACATCAATGTCAAGACCCGCCACACTCCCCGGTGAGATCGGCTCGACGATGACGGTCACCATCCGACCCCTGGATCGCCGAGACCTCGACGCGGTTGCTGCCATCGAAGGGGTGGTCAACCCCTATCCCTGGTCCCGCCAGCTCTTCGAGGGAGAGCTGGCCCTTCCTCCGAGCTCTCGCCATTGGCTGGTGGCTATCAGCGCGAGGTCCCCGGCTCGGGCCGGGGGCTCGGGTTCGGCTGTGATCGGCTTCGGGGGAATCATGTTGGCTGGCGACACCGCCCACATCATGAATCTCGGTGTCGACCCTGCCCACACCCGGGCCGGTATTGGTCAGTGGCTCTGTGTCGAGCTGGTTTCAGAGGCCCGACGGCGGGGTGCTGTCGATCTGACCCTCGAGGTGAGAGCCTCCAACGCAGCGGCTATCGCCCTCTACGAGAAGCTCGACATGGTGGCCACCGGCCACCGGCCTCGCTACTACCCCGACGGTGAGGACGCGGTCATCTACTGGATCCATGATCTGGAGGCGGCCGCGGTCGATGATCGCCTCCGAGAGCTTCAGGCACCATGACCACCATCTTGGCCATCGAGACGAGCTGTGATGAGACCTCGGTCGCCGTCGTCACCGGCCCACCGCTGGGAGGAGGCGCTGGTCCCGGCGTCGGGGTCCCTCGGCTGGAGGTCCTGTCCAACATCGTCTCATCTCAGGTGGCGACCCATGCCCCCTTCGGCGGTGTTGTGCCCGAGGTGGCCAGCCGGGCCCATCTCGACATGCTCGAACCGGTCGTGGTCGAGGCGATATCGGCGGCCAAGGTGAACCCCGACCAGATCGACGCAGTTGCCGCCACCTGCGGGCCGGGCCTCATCGGGGCTCTCCTGGTCGGCGTCAGCGCGGCCAAGGCCCTGGCCCTGGCGTGGGATGTGCCCTACGTCGGGGTCAATCACATGGAGGGCCACCTCTTCGCTGCCTTTCTGGAACGTCCCGACCTAGAACTGCCTCTGGTCGTGCTGCTGGTATCGGGGGGTCACACCATGATCGTGAAGGTGGGCCAGCTCGGCCACTACCGCATCCTCGGATCAACCGTCGACGATGCTGCTGGTGAGGCCTTCGACAAGGTGGCTCGATACCTTGGGCTCGGGTACCCGGGCGGGCCCGTCATCGATCGCCTTTCGACCGAGGGCGACCGTGACGCCATCCGCTTCCCCCGGGGCATGATCGATGACGGTCTCGACTTCTCCTTCAGCGGGATGAAGACGGCGGTGATCAACTACGTCCGCCGTCACCCCGAGGCTGCGAACCAGGATCTGGCCGCCGGCTTTCAGGAGGCAGTGGTCGATGTGCTGGTGACCAAGATCGTGCGTGCTGCCCACCAAACAGGGGCAGCGTCGGCTGCTCTCGGTGGGGGAGTTGGG
>JAAETV010000047.1 GCA_024227975.1 Actinomycetes bacterium | reverse complement strand
GTCATCGTCGGCCGAGCGGTCAGAGGGTTGCATCGAGCGCATCGTCCCGGTGCGGGCGTAGCCCACGATGGGGGCCAACTCGGGACGGGGGCAGAAGAACGGCTTGACCGTGTAGCCGCTGCCCCGCCGTTGGGGAGCCACGACTTCCAAGGCGTTGCACACCGTCGGGGTGTCGAGTTGGCGGAGGGCGTCGAGGTCGGCGTCAGTCAGGGGATCCATGGGCCAAGTTCAACCTGATGACGGGGCCGAGGGCAACCCGAGACCAACCCGTGAGGTGGCCAGCCCCGACCTAGTCGATCAGGGAGCGGACTGTCTCCACCAGTGACTCACGGCTGACTGTTTGCTGGACGTCGGCCGCCTTCAGCCATTCCTCACGGTCGCTGATGTCCTGGCTGACTTCCTTGCCGTAGGCCAGGTTCTTGACCACGACGGTGTTGTCATCGAACTCATTGCTACCGGCGATGATGGCGGCCGGGGAGCGCCGTCGATCAGCGTATTTGAGCTGGTTGCCGATGTTCTTGTTGCCGAGGTACAGCTCGGCGGCGATCCCGGCTTGGCGCAGCTCGCTGACCATGGCCTGGTAGTCGGGCAGCCGATCGGAGTCCATTATGGTGACGACGACGGGGCCGGCGAGCCCTGACTGGTCGATCTTGTCAAGGGTGCGCAAGGCGGTCAGGAGGCGATCGACCCCGATGCTGGCACCGCAGGCCGGTACCTCTTGGCCCGTGAACCGCTTGATCAGATCGTCGTAGCGGCCACCGGCGGCCACGGACCCGAATGATCGGGGTGTGCCCCCGTCGGGGTCGGCGTCGAAGGTCAGCTCGGCCTCGAAGACGGGGCCGGTGTAGTAGTCGAGCCCACGGACGACGGTGGTGTCGAACACCACCTGGTCCGAACCGATCCCCATCGACGACAACAACGCATCGATGATCTCCAACTCAGCGACACCAGCGCGGCCGTCCTCGTCATTGCCGACGAGGTCATCCAACCGGGCCAGGACCTTGGGTCGCTCATCGGCATTGACCCCGTCGCTGGCACCGGCCGATACGAACCCCAGGACCTGCTCGATCTGATCGTCGGCCAGATCGACACCAAGGGTGAAGTCACCGCTCTCGTCTTCTCGGCCAGCACCCAGGAGCTGGCGGACCCCGTCGATCCCGATCCGGTCCAGCTTGTCGACCGAGCGGAGAACATGAGCCCGCTTGGCTTCAGCCAAGGCGGTGTCCTCGGCGCTGGCATCGGCCCCAGCGGTGGCGATGCCAGCCTGGTTGAGGACACCGTTGAGGACTTTTCGGTCATTGACCCTGACGAGGTAGTTGCCCGCCTCGATGCCCAGGGCCTCCATGCACTCGACGAGGAGGGCGCAGACTTCAGCATCGACCGCCATGGAGCGGCTGCCGACGGTGTCGAAGTCGCACTGGTAGAACTGGCGGAACCGGCCTGGCCCCGGCTTCTCCTGGCGGAAGACGGGGCCCGCCTGGTACCGGCGGTATGGCATCGTCAGCTCATTGCGGTTCTGAGCGACATAGCGGGCCAGGGGAGCGGTGAGGTCATAACGCAGGGCCATCCACTGCTCATCGTCGTCACGCAGGGCGAACACACCCTCGCCCGGCCGATCCTTGTCGGGGAGGAACTTGCCGAGGGCGTCGAGGTACTCGAGCTCGGGCGTCTCCAACGGTTGGAACCCGAACCGTTGATACACGGGCAGGATCGTATTGATCATCTCCTGGCGTTGGAGAACATCTCGGCCCGAGGCATCGACGAGCCCCCGAGGCAATCGGGCCTGAGGCCGCTTCGACTTTCTGGACACGTCAGAACCTGCCTGCTCTATCTCTGCCGGTGTCGTTTGATCGTAGTTGCTGAGAGTGACAATGAGGGAGCGAACATCTGGCCGTTGGGTCAGAAATCGGTGAGCTCACCCAGCCAGTGCTCGGCTGCGGTCCGAACGGTTCGGCCCTGGTCTTGATCTGGTTGACGAGCTGGAGTGCGGTGGCCCGGGTGGCCTCCACGATCTCAGGCGGGTAGGACAAGACTTGGGCGTGCTCCTCGAATTCGTCTTCGCCCAGCCGGACCGTGTCATGGCGCCAATGCAACGCCCCGCCCCATTTGGTGTACTGCACCGTGGTCGGGGTCACGGTCATCGTGACCGGCCAGGGTGGTGCCGAGCTTGGGGTGGCTCCTGGCTCGAGTCGACCACCCGACGGTCGAGGAAGTCGTTGACGAGCTGGTTGATGCGCTCTGGCTGATCGAAGTGGACCATATGGCCGGCCTCAGCCAGCTCGACGTGCTCGACGTCGGCGAACAGGCCGAGGCGAGCGGCGAACTGCTCATCGGTCATCTTCAGTCGACCAGCTGTCGGGCGACCGGGACGTGCCCACCAGTTGTCCCATGCCTCTCCTCCGCTGATGACCAGAACGGGGGCAGTGATGGCCGCCCAGCGCTGGCCGAGGGCACGGTTATCGACCGAGGAGACCCAGTGCCAGGTGCGCTCATCGTGGCGCCACACCCTGCCCCCGTCAGGCCCGGGGATCGTGCCCTCCTCAGCCAGGACCAGGGCCCGGTCGGGATCTAGCCGGGGGTGGATGGCAGCGAGACGGGCGGCGGCCGCTTCGAGGTCGGGCTGGGGGCGGTGGTGGGGCGATGATCGGACCACGCCGATCATGGCCCGGGCGTGGTCGAGATTGGCTTTGGCGGTGTCGGGCATGGGGGCCGACGGAGGTCCGAGCCCCTCCATCAACACCGCGCCCCGGACACGATCGGGGTAGAGGCCGGCGAAGTTGGCAACCGTATGGCCACCGAGGCTGTGACCGAGGAGGATCGGGTTCTCGATCCTGCAAGCATCGAGAACCCCAAGCAGATCACCAACGAAGTGGAACTGGGAGTAGGCGCCGGGATGGCTCGACCGGCCGTGGCCCCGGGCGTCGAAGGCCACCACCCGGTAGCCGTCGACCAGTGACTGGGCCAGGGGCTCCAGGCTGCGAGCCACGTCGGCCATCCCGTGGAGGAGCACGACATCGCCGCCGGAAGGGCCGGAGGGAGGCCCGAAGTCGTAGACGGCGAGCTTCTGCCGACCGAGGGGTGTCATGGTTGGAGCGGGCCAGGCGATCACCTGAGAGACGATAGGGGCCGGCACCCCTCCGATGGAATCTGGAGCCCAGGACGCACGACGGATAGCGTTCGGGTATGGACGACGCAACCCAACAGATAGCCGACGAGCGGGCCTGCGAGCGCCTCGTCACCCAGTACACCCACCTGGTGGATTTTGGCGACGCCCCAGCGATCGCGGAGCTGTTCACTACTGACGGTGTCTGGCGGACGAGCGAGTTCTCCATGGACGGCCAGGATGAGATCCGGGCCGGATTCGAGCGCCGGCAGGGAGTCTCGCGCCGACAGTCCCGCCATGTGTGCACGAACATCCTCATCGAGGTTGATGGCGATGAGGCCACTGGCCTCTGCTATCTCGTCAACTATCGACACGATTCGCCCTCAGGCACCGCGGAGAAACCGGCCCCCGCCGATGTGCCCAAGTTCGTTGGCGAGTATCACGACCGATTCGTCCGCACGGCTGATGGTTGGTTGTTCGCCGATCGCTTCTGCGATATGGCCTTCGTCCGCCCGTCCAAGCGCTGACGGGCCCCGCCGCCGCTGGCTGGCGGCACGGCCAACCCCGCGGCGCACCTCCCAAAGGAGCTCGCCAAGGAGGTGCGCCGATAGGTGCACCGACCCGGTAGGACGATGACTATTCGCCCTCGCCAGAGGGCGAATGAGCAAACCGAGCGGTCCCTATCCGCTAGGCCCTTAAGTGAGCTCGCCGGCGAATTGGGCGTTGTAGAGGCGGGAGTAGGGGCCATCGTGGTCGAGGAGGCCGGCGTGGTCGCCTTGCTCGACGATCTGGCCGTCTTCCATCACCAGGATCACGTCGGCGCCGCGGATGGTCGATAGCCGATGAGCGATGACGAAACTGGTCCGCTGGGCTCGGAGGGCGTTCATGGCTTCTTGGATCAGGACTTCGGTGCGGGTGTCGACCGAGCTGGTGGCCTCGTCGAGGATCAGGATCGATGGGTCGGCGAGGAAGGCCCTGGCGATTGTCAGAAGTTGCTTTTCACCAGCGCTGATGTTGTCACCCTCTTCGTTGATCATGGAGTCGTAGCCATCGGGCAAGGAGTGAACGAACCGGTCGACATAGGTGATCCTGGCTGCCTCGTAGATCATCTCGTCGGTGGCGTTGGGATTGCCGTAGGCGATGTTGTCGCGAATGGTTCCACCGAACAGCCAGGTGTCCTGCAACACCATGCCGATCTTCGATCGCAGCTCCCGGCGGGGAAAGGTGGAGATGTCGCGCCCGTCGAGGCTGATAGATCCGGCGTCGAGGTCGTAGAACCGCATGATCAGGTTGACCAGCGTCGTCTTGCCGGCCCCCGTCGGACCGACGATGGCGACGGTCTGGCCCGGTTCGGCGACCACGTTCAGCCCCTCGATCAAGGGGCTCTTCTTGTCGTATGAGAAGTGGACGTCGTCGAACACTATGCGGCCCTTGATTGGTGCCGGACCTGAGGCCCCACCGACAGTTGGGGCCTGTTCCTGGGACTGCTCCTCGGCGTCGAGTAGCTCGAGTACCCGCTCCAGCGAAGCGATTCCCGATTGGAAGGTGGTGGCCATCGCCGCGATCCGGCTCAGGGGTTCGGAGAATTGGCGGGTGTATTGGATCAGGGCCTGCATGTCGCCGATACTGATCGCTCCGGAGGCGATCCGCAGCCCACCGACGACCGCGATCAGGATGTACTGGACGTTGCCCATGAAGAGCATCGTGGGTTGGATCAGGCTCGACACGAACTGGGCGCTGAAGCTGGCCTCGTAGAGCTTGTCGTTATCGGCCCGGAACTGGGCCTCTACCTCACGCTGGCGACCAAAGCTCTTGACGATGGCATG
>JAAETV010000046.1 GCA_024227975.1 Actinomycetes bacterium | reverse complement strand
TCGGCCCCGATCCACAGAACGGCCAGGCTGGAGGCGTTCATGATCAGCCCGATGGTTGGGAACAACAATGCCATCAGGCGCCCGGCCCGAAGTGAGGTCTCAGTGAGCTCCGCGTTGGCCCGAGCGAACCGTTTCTGCTCCTCGGGCTCACGGACGAAGGCCCGTACCACCCGGATGCCCGTTATCTGCTCCCTCAGTACGGCGTTGACCCGATCGACGCGAACCTGCATCAGCCGGAACGCCGGGACCATCCGGTAGACGATCGAGCCGAGAACGATCACGGTCACCGGCATGGCCACGATGAGGATGACCGAGAGGCCGACGTCTTCCCTCATGGCCATGATCACCCCGATGACCAGGGTCAAGGGAGCGACGATCATCATGGTCGTGGCCAGCACCACCAACATCTGAACCTGCTGCACGTCGTTGGTGATGCGGGTGATGAGCGATGGAGCACCGAAGCGACCGACCTCGCGGGCTGAGTAGCTGGTGACTCGGTGGAACAGATCCTGTCGGATGTCGCGCCCAAAACCCATGGCCGCCTGGGCCCCGAACCAGACGGCGGCGATGGTGAACACGATCTGGACGAGGGTGAAGGCGGCCATGATGGCGCCGGTGCGCCAGATGTAGCCGTTGTCACCGAGCAGTACGCCGTTGTCGATGATGTCGGCGTTGAGCGAGGGGAGGGTGAGCGAGGCGAAAGTCTGGACCGCTTGGAGGGCAAAGGCGATGTAGAGGGTCTTTCGGAACGGCCCTAGGTGGGAGAGGAGGAGGCGGCGCAAGCTCATGGGCGGGCCCCGGCACCGTTGAGGAACATGTCGACGATCTCGGTTGCGGTGGCCGGCTTCGCGACCAGCATGGGATGGCTGAGCGACAAGGTCAGGGCTCGAAGCATTCGGGCCGCGGCAGTCGGATCGACCCGGAAGCGCTCCGGTTCGGATGACAGCAGTTCGACCAGTGCATTGCTCTCCGCCATCGGGCCGGCGAAACGCTCCCGGTGTTTCGGGCCGATGCTCAACAGGACCTGCCAGACGTCGACGATCCTGGCCTGGATCAGCTCGGTGACCAGAACCAGCCGGCGCTCGAACGGGGCGCCCCCGTCGATCTCGGCCACCGACCGCTCGAACGGTTCGATGTCGAGTGCAGCCTCCACGGTGGCCGTTAGCAGCTCGTGCTTGTCGGCGAATACGCCAAAGATCGTGCCCTCGGCCACATTGGCCGCTGCCGCGATCTGGCGTATCGTTACGCCCTCGCCGTGCTCTATCAACAAGGGGCGGACCGCAGTGACGATGGCGGCTCGCCGTTGCTCGGGCGGTAGGGCTGTGGCTCGCCGCGAGACGGTGGAAGAGGGTGTACTCACCCCGGCACTGTAGCCTCCTGAGTGAGCGCTCACTCAGTCGCAGGGGCTGCTGGATTCCTTGCGGTCGACCCCGCATTTCGAGCGCTGCCAGGCTTGAAGGTAGTGATGACACCGACTGGGTCGTTCGAGGACTTCTACAGCCAGCACCGGAGCAGGTTGGTTGGTGCGCTCACCAGCCTTGTTGGCGATGTCGACATGGGGGCCGAGGCGGTGGATGAGGCCATGCGAGGGCATTCGCTCGCTGGTCCCGCCTGGAGCATCACCCCGAGCCGGCCGGTTGGGTCTATGTCACGGCCCGCCATGTTGCTAGGCGAAACGCCAAGCGGCGCAGTCGACAACCCCGTCACATTGATGAGGCCACCACGGCCGAGCCGTCTGGCGGTGAGATGTGGCTACTGGTCGCCGATCTCCCCGACCGGCAGCGAGAAGTCGTTGTACTGAGGCATATCGCCGGTCTGACCGAGCGAGCAATCGGTGATGTCTTGGGCATCACACGCGGCACCGTCTCATCGACCTTCCGAGACGCCTACCGGTCTCTCAACACTGCAATGCATGAGGACGAATCAACCGGGGAGCGGGCATGACCGACCTCAACCAGGAGGCAATCCAGTATCTCCACGAGCTCGCCATACCCCCAGGGCCCGGAATCGACTCGATCCGATCTCGGGGCTACCGCCGCCGGCGCCGACTCCTGGTCATCAAGCTGACGGGGGCCGCGCTGGCCGTCTCGTTTCTCGTCGCCGGGATCCTGGCGCTTATCGGCGATGAGCCAATCTGGGATGAGTCCCAGCTCCCGACCGTGCCGACACCTGCTGCCCCGGGCTGGGAGACAGTGGTCCAGACCGTGGATGTCCATGACCGCCATACCACCGCCAGCATCGGGATCCAGTACTACTTCAGAAGAGCTGACGAGCAGCTCAAGGTCGGGGTCCTCAGCGGCCAGATCGACCTGTCGGCTGGCGGCCGAACCGTCACCCTCGATCGCCCATCCGGCTCGATCGATGCTTCGCTCACCTCTGACGCGGACGGGTCAACACTGACTTGGAATGAACGGCCGGGCGTCAACACCGGCACCACCGTCATGCTCTCGGGGAGCTCAACCGAGACTCTCCTGGTAGTGGCCGAGGACCTGATCTTCGACGATCTCCCTCTGGTAGGCGCCACCGAGCCCAAGGCACGAGACTTGCCCTCCGACCGGGAGGTACTCCTTGCCGGCACCGTCAGCGGGATCGACTGGCAGATCTCACAATCCGGGCTTGACGACCCAATCCTCGAGCTCGACCAGATCGCTCCCCAGATCACATCCATGCGTGTCAGAGTGGGCAACGGTCTCGATGCGGCAATCACCACCGTCAGCAAGGACGGGGTACAACTCAGCATGATCCGCATGCCGACCAACGCGACGGCGTTCCTCGCCGCAGGAGACGGCATCAATATCCTGCTACCCAGCCGGATCGTCGATGAAGCCGACTATGCACTTGCCGTCGCCCCGATCCCCGCCGGCAAACAAGCAG
>JAAETV010000045.1 GCA_024227975.1 Actinomycetes bacterium | reverse complement strand
CTGGTGGGGAGGTGGTCAATGGCCACCGTTTCATGGAGGTCGTATATCGAACCGCATACTCGGGTTCTGGGATTCAGCGCATTCCACGCCTCATCGGAGACACAGCGCAAGGTGACCTGGCCCTTCTCAGCGAGCTGCTGGACACCACCGCAATGACATTCGACGACGTCGACGCCATCGCCTACTTCGCAACTGTCTGTTCGACCACTTCACCTGTGAGCAGTGCTCTGCTCGCCTCGACGGTCGAAGCACTCCCAGAGGGCGTGGCGACCTACTTCTATCGCCTCGGTATGGCAACACTCGATTTGTGCGAGGCCGCGGGCCTGGTGGGTAGCGGCACTATTCCCGGGCCGACGTCGGCGCCCACCTTGTATCTGGTCGGGACATACGACCCGGTCACTCCTCCGGAGTGGTCACGAGATGGTGCCAACGGCTCCTGGCCGGGAATGGTTGCGGAGCTCTCGTACGGCACCCACGCGAACCTGTTCCACCCCGAGAGCTGTGCAGGCCAAGCTGTTTTTGCGTTCGTGGCGACACTGGAGCACCCTCACCTGCCCTGCCTGTCGACGACGTCGCCAATCGACTTCGACCTCTGACCACGCACATTGGGTTCAGACCAGGCATTGCCTGGCCACGATCGGCAATCCCGTCCCGCTGAGGCCAGGAGAGGTGGAGTTGGGTGTCGTGGACCAGCACGGGGGCTGCACGCCCACCCCGCTCTCTCTATCGGGGTGAAGCTAGCCTGCGGCGATGGCCAATGAGCAACCAGAGTTGGACCCACGATCGTGGGTGGTCACCGCCGGCCGGAGCGATAGGGCGGGCGATCCACTCAATGTGCCCCTGGTACCGGCTTCGAACTACATCTACGGAGGCGACTTCGGATACGCCCGAGACGAGGGGACGCCGACTTGGCACGCTCTGGAGACGCTCATCGGTGGGCTCGAAGGTGGTCGTACGCTCAGCTTCTCCTCTGGGATGGGGGCGGTGGCAGCCGTATTCGACCTGCTCCCCGTGGGGGCCACGGTCGTCATCCCCGACGACTGCTACCAGGGTGTGGTCGGGGTGGCCGAGGACGGGGCCACCCGGGGGCGGTGGACTGTCGAGCGGGTGGCGCTCACCGACACCAAGGTGTGGGTCGAGGCTCTACAGCGAGCTGACCTGGTGTGGCTGGAGTCCCCGTCGAACCCTCTACTGAACCTGGCTGACGTAGCCACCATCGGAGCCGCGCCCCGCCGGGCCGGCACCCTCCTGGTCGTCGACAACACCTTCGCCACTCCACTGAATCAACAGCCGCTAGCTCTGGGTGCCGACATCTCGATGATGTCGGTCACCAAGTACATCGGTGGCCACTCAGACCTGCTGGCCGGCTCGCTGACGACCAACGACAAAGACCTATTCGATGCCCTCCATCGATCCCGCTTGTTGACCGGAGCCACGCCGGGATCCCTAGAGGCCTATCTTGCGGTACGAGGGGCGCGGACGTTGGCTATCCGTCTGGAGGCAGCGCAAGCCAATGCCCAAGCCATCGCCGAGTATCTGGCCGGCCATCGATCGGTCGTCTCGGTTCTCTATCCCGGACTTCCCGATCACCCCCAGCACGGGCTGGCCAAGGCCCACCTCGGTGGGTTCGGGACG
Organism: Actinomycetes bacterium; assembly: GCA_024227975.1. The sequence continues at coordinate 938 of JAAETV010000045.1, read as the reverse complement.
ATCATCACCTTCGACATCGGGAGTGCGGAGGCGGCGACAGCGCTCTGTGAGGCCACGACCCTCATCCGTCACGCCACCAGTCTCGGGGCCGTGGAGTCGACGATGGAACGGCGGGCCGCCATCATCGGCCAGGAACATCTGCCCGCCGGCTTGATCCGTCTCAGCGTCGGGATCGAAGCCGTCGACGATCTGCTGGCCGACCTGCGGCGAGCGCTCCCCCGCTGACCTCACTGTCTCGGTTTTCCGGGCCCCGGCGGGATCATATTGTGGCTCAGCTGTTGGACAGGTGGTGGTCGGCTCGACTGGCGTCGAGTCGGTGGTCTCGACCGGTCTGGCGGTCGGCCAGGGCCTGAACGATGAACGAGATGGCGGGGCCGATGGTGACGACGAAGGCCAGGGTGCCGAACCCGAGCTGGCCCCCCAGCGCGATGCCGAGGCCGACGGTTGCCATCTCCAGGCCGGATCGGAACATCGTCGGGTTCACACCACGATCCTGAGCAGCCCCGGTCAGCAGCTCGAAAGGTCCACCGGTCGCACTGGAGTGAGCGACGACGGCGATGCCCCCGGCAACGGCGATGATGCCAAGGATGACAAAGAGGATGCGAGTACCAAGCCCGATCGGGTCGACCAAGAGATGTGACCAGACGTCGATGCTGGCACCGTTGGTCACGACGAACACCAGTCCATAGACCGAGGGGCGGCGGCCGAGCAGACCAGCGAGCAGGAGCAGGCTCCCCGAGACGGCCCATCCGGCCTGCCCGTGGGATAGGCCGGTGTGGGTCACGATCGACGACAGCAGTACGTCATAGGGCGGCAGGCCGAGGCGGGCATGGATGTAGAGGGAGATGCCGAGCCCGATCAGGATCGAACCGGTCGCAACCAGGGCCAGCTTCGTCGCCGGCGGTTTGGCCCGCGATGCCTGCATCGATCTGGCCGCG
>JAAETV010000044.1 GCA_024227975.1 Actinomycetes bacterium | reverse complement strand
GGAAGTCTGGCTATGTTGCCCTCCGCAGAGGTGGGCCAGGACTGGTCGGACTTGGCGGTTGGCTGGAAGGAAGCAATGAGGCGACAGCGGAGGGTGGGGCGCGGATGTCAGCGCTCCGTGACAGGTGATCGAGGAGCGAGTTTGGCTGAGTTCGCCTTGGTCCTACCCGTTCTACTGATGATTTTGTTCGGGATTATCGAGTTCGGACTCATGTTCAGTCGTGCCCAGGCCATCGAGGCCGCGGCTCGCGAAGGTGCCCGCCTTGCCTCCCTGTCGTCGACCACCTACGTCGAGGTCATGGAACGGGTCGACGCCACCCTGGCTGCCGCTGTGTTCGACGCCACGCCCACTGTGGTCATGAGTCCGACCATCGGCTGCTTCGGCCGAGAGGGCGAGTCGGTTACGGTCACCGTCACCGCCCCCCACCAGATCACCATCCCGTTCGTGTTCGACCATAGTGTGATGCTCACCGGTCAGGCGGTATTCCGATGCGAGGCCTGACCCGACTCCGGATATCGCGCATACTCCAGCCCTTGTACTCGGACGAGCGGGGAGCTTCTCTGACCCTGGTGGCCCTGTCGCTGGTGTGGATCGTGGGCATGGCCTCCTTGGTGATTGATGTCAGCTCCGGCTGGTTGGTCCGCCAGGCGTTGATTCCGGCCACGGACTCCGCAGCCCTGGCCGCAGCCCAGGATCTGGTCGATCAGCCATGGGACGCTGAAGGGGCCTGTGAGACAGCCGAGACATATATCGAGGCAAACGCCCCCGAGGCCACCATGACTGGTTGCGACGTCATCCCTTTCGGCCCCGACGGAGGTCGAGTCACGATCACGGCTGGTGACGAATTGGAGAGCCTGTTCGTCGATCTGGATGATGGTGATCGGTCAGCCCAGTCGGTGTCTAGCGCCTCTTGGGGCCCACCCCTGAGCGTTTCTGCACTCCGTCCCGTTGGGTTCTGCTACGACGGGTCGTTCGCTCTACGTCAGCTGATCGACAATCCACCGACGGCACCGACGTGGGTCAAGGTCTACTTCTTGAGGGACGACTCGACAGCCTGTGGCGGACTAGCCTCCGTTGGCAACTTCGCAACCCTGGACTTCGAGGGCAGCACCGAGATCCATGAGATCCGTACTTGGATGGACGATGGGTACCCGGGCCAGGTCAGCCTCGACGATCCGCCTGTCTCCAGCTGTGACGATGTGGGGGCCACCTGCTATGAGCGGCCGTATGCCTCGCTCGATCTCATTGGAGAGCTCACTTCCCTTCGCGACAGTGGCGCCTACGCGGTGTTCCCGCTCTTTGACTTCGTCACCAGCTCGGAGGCCCACCTTGTCGGCGCCATCCGAGCCCGTATCTACGACTTCGAGATCGACGGCGGAGCGGAGGAGTGGTTCTTCGAGCTGAAGGTGGAGCCGGGTCTTGTCACGGGAACCTGCTGTGGTCCGCCCGGACTCCTCTCCGACAACAAGGTCATAGCCGTCTGCGGCGTCGACCCCGACGCCTTCGAGGCCTGCTATCCGAGTACGAACCAATGAGCGGAGAGGAGACCATATGACCAGACGCATCGCGGGTTCTGTGGCTGCCATTCTGCTGGCCTTCATCGGGACGGTAACCCTGGTGGCATATGTGGCCAGCGCCGAGAGACGAGCCTTGGCCGGCGAGGAGCTGGTCGAGGTCTATGTCATCACTACCCCTATCGCCAGTGGAACCGCAGCAGAAGAGGTCGAGGACCGAGTGACGGTTGAGCATGTCCCAGTCAAGGTCCGGGCCTCGGGGGCGGTCGACAACCTCGCCACCCTGGTGGGCCTGGTAGCGGCTGTCGACCTGATGCCGGGCGAGCAACTCTTGACCGGGCGCTTCGTCCCGCACTCGGAGCTCGCCAACCGTGAGATTGGAATCGATGTGCCGGAAGACATGGTCGAGGTCACGATCGAGCTCGATGGCCAGAGAGCCGTCGGCGGGTTGCTGGAGGCAGGCCAGACGGTCGCCATCTTCGCTTCCTTCGATCCCTTTGAGGCCAGCACGACAGTAGTTGATGTCAATGGTGAAGCGGTGCCCTTTCCGTCGGCCGTCGCCGATGAGATTGGTGGCGAAGTCTCCAGCACCACCGATCTACTCTTCCACAAGGTCCTCGTCACCGCCGTGCAAGATCGGACAGGCAGAGCTTCCGCCGCCGCTCAGCAACAGTTCACCACGGCTCCCGATTCCACCCTGTTCATCACCTTCGCCGTTCCTTCCTTCGATGCCGAACGACTGATCTTCACCGCCGAGTTCGGTTCCATCTGGCTGGCTATCGAGCGCGAGACAGCGCCCGACAACGATGAGCCCGGTCAGTCGAGAGGCAGTGTGCTACTCGATCTGGTTGGACGGCGATGAGCGGGATCACGGTCCTGTCCGGCAATCCTGGTCTGGAAACGGTCTTTGGCGATCTGTTCGGTCGGTCCCTCCTCGTCCGCCGCATATGGTCGGGACAGTGGCGAGATCCAGTCGAGGTGGCGATGGACGCCTGCGCCGCCGATCCGGAGCTGGTGGTGATTGGAGCCGACGCCACCTTGGAGATGGCCCATCTGGTCGTCCCCGAGATCGACCGGCTCTTCCCATCGGTCACCGTGCTCTGCCTGGTCCCCTTCGACGATGACGCGACCTCCCTGACCCTTCTCCGGCTGGGAGCCCGCGACGTGATCCTCGAGGCTGGTACGCGTCGGGAATTCCAGGCTGCGGTGGAACCAGTGCTCCACCTGGCCCAGTCCCGTCACCGGAGGAAGCGCCAATCGGCTGATGAGGTTCGACGGCGGATCATCACGATCATCAGCCCGAAGGGAGGCAGCGGCAAGACCACCCTGGCCGTCAACCTGTCACTTGGCCTGGCCTACAGGGTCCCCAAGCAGGTCGTGCTGCTCGACCTCGATGTCCAGTTCGGTGACTGCGCCGCTGCCCTTGGCCTCCGCCCTGAATACTCACTGGTCGAAGCGGTAGAGGCCGCCAATCACGAACGCAGCGCGCTGAAGGTGTTTCTGTCGGGGCACCAGTCGGGGCTGGCAGTGCTAGCCCCACCCGATGATCTGGTAGCAGCCGACGAGATCGTGCAAGACCAGATGAAACGGACCCTGGCCGCCTTCGCCGAGGAATTCCCACTGGTCATCGTCGACACAGCAAGCGGTGTAGACCGCTTCGCCCTGGCCGCCATGGAGCAGTCGACTGATCTTCTTGTCGTCTCGACAACCGACGTGCCATCGGTGCGGGCCGTCCGGCGCCAGCTCGACGTGCTCGACGAGGTTGGCTACGTCTCCCAGCGGCGAACCTTCGTTCTCAATCGAGCCAACGCCAAGGTCGGCTTGTCAGTGGCTGAGATCGAGACAGCCATCGGTCTCGAGGCCACATTCCAGATCCCGAGCACCCGCCTCATCCCGGTGTCGACCAACGAAGGCACACCGGTCATCGAGCGAAGTGGTGGAGGCAATGTGGCCGATCGCTTCGACCAGATCGCCGAGTTCTTCGCCCCCACTCCAGACCCTGACGATCGGAAGACCAGACGGGGCAAGGGGAAGGGCCGCCGATGAATGTAGCTGAGCTGTTACGCCAGTCTGAATCACGCCGGGTTTCTGGTCCGGGGATCGTCGCTAGCGGCGGCCCTTCGTCAATGCACACCGATCCCCTGCACCGCCTCCGGTCCAGGGCCCAGGAGGCGCTCTTCCGCCGCCTCGGCAATCGGCTCTTCGATCCCGAGATGAACGAGGAGCAGTTGCGGGCCCATGTGGCACTCGAGCTCGATGAGATCCTGGCCGCCGAGGCGACCCAGCTCTCGGCCGACGAGCGGCGGAGCCTGGTCGATTCGATCGGGGCCGACATCCTCGGCCTCGGTCCCCTCGAGCCGTTTCTCTCCGATCCGACGGTCACTGAAGTGATGGTCAATGCCGCTGATGCCATCTTCATCGAGCGAGGCGGCCAGCTACATCTGACCGAGGCCAGGTTCATGACCTCCCGGCATGTACGCCAGCTCATCGAGAAGATCGTGGCCGCAGTCGGCCGCAGGATCGATGAGTCCTCGCCCCTGGTCGATGCTCGACTTCCTGATGGCAGCCGGGTGAACGCCGTCATCCCTCCTCTGGCCGTCGATGGCCCAATGCTGACCATCCGCAAGTTCGCCAAGACCGCCCTCACCGCCGTTGACCTCGTCCAGGCCGGGACCCTGACTGACGATGCGGCCCAGTTCCTCGATACCGCAGTTCGACACGGCCAGAACATCTTGATCAGCGGTGGCACCGGTTCAGGCAAGACCACCCTATTGAACGTTGTCTCCTCGTTCATCCCCGAACAAGAGCGAATTGTGACCATCGAAGATGCTGTCGAGTTGCGACTCCATCAACGCCATGTGATCCGCTTGGAGGCCCGGCCGGCCAACGTCGAGGGCAAGGGAGAGATCTCGATCCGCCAACTAGTACGCAACTCGCTCCGCATGCGACCCGACCGGATCGTGGTTGGGGAAGTCAGAGGCGGTGAGGCCCTCGACATGTTGCAAGCCATGAACACCGGCCACGATGGTTCGCTGTCCACCCTCCATGCCAACAACCCACGAGATGCCTTGAGGCGGCTCGAAACCATGGTCCTCATGGCTGGGCTAGACCTGCCGGCTCGTTCCGTTCGCGAGCAGGTCGCCTCGGCCCTGGACCTGGTCGTGCACCTGAGCCGGATGGGCGACGGCAGTCGTCGGGTGACCGAGATCGCCGAGGTCACGGGGCTGGAGGATGACACCATCACCCTCTCGACCCTGTTCTCCTTCGACCACCGCGCTGGCACCATGAGCCCAAGCGGGGTCCGGCCCCATTTCATCAAGGAGTTGCGTCACCGCGAGGAGGGCCAACCCGCTGACGGCTTGGCTCTCGCTTTTCCCGAACACCAGGTCGACCAGGACCTGGGGCCATGAGACGGCTCCCCGGATTCTTGGCTGCCCTGGTCGCCTTTGTCTCGCCCCTGGTGGTCACAGGCGGTCAGGCCGATGCCCAGCAGCCGCCCAACGACTCCGACCATGACCTCGACGGCCAGATCCAGATTCTGGATGTCGAGGAGGCTGATGGCGAGATCATCCTGGAGGTGGCGGTGCCGCCTAGCCTGGGCCGGCCGGCTCCGAGCAATAGGCACTTCGGTGTCACTGACGGAGGTCAGCTCGTCGATGTGATGGTTGCCCCTGCTGACACGGCCGCCAAGACAGTCTTGGTGATCGATACCTCAGGCAGTATGAAGGGACCGGCCCTGGCCGCAGCCAAGGCTGGCGCTCGCAGCTTCATCAATAGTCTTCCCGACGATGCCGGCGTGGGCTTGGTCAGTTTCGGCGAGTCTGTGATCATCCACCAGGAGCCCACCCTGGACAGGAACGGCACCTTGGCCAACCTCGAGGGATTGGACGTGGCCGATGGCGAGACTGCCTTGTGGGACGCCTTGATAGCGGCGGCGGACCTGGTTGGTGATTCAGAGGATGCTCAATCATCGGTGGTGGTGTTGTCAGACGGGGACGACACGGTCAGCTCAGCCAGCGCGTCCGATGTGTCGGCGCGCCTGGGGGCCAGCTCCGCCATCCTCTATGCCGTTGCCATTGAGAGCCCCGATACTGACCTGATCTCCTTGGAGGAGACGGTCGAACAGGTCGGTGGACAGTTCCTGACCGCCACCGACATCAATGAGCTCGGCTCGCTCTACACCGACATTGCTGGGCGGTTGGCCAACCGGTATCTGCTCCGATTCACTCCGGCCCACCTGGACACCCGCCAGGTGGTCGTCTCGGTCGCCGTCGGTGGTGTGGTAGCGAAAGCCAGCACTACCATCTCAGGGGGCATCGCCGTCGCCACCGGGCCCAGCCGCGACCCGGCCTCGTCGGTCGAGATCAACGATCTCCCTTTACTCGGCCCGGTCCTCGGCCCCGTTGCCGTCTCGGCCCCTGGGCTGCTAGCTCGCCCAACGATGCTCTGGGTCGGGGCTGGCTCGATGTTCGTGGCCTTCGCCTTCGTCGGGTTGGCCATGGCCCGCCCCTCGTCAAATGTTCGACTAGCCACCGCCAGCGGAGCCGATCGCCTCGCCGTCATCAACGCCCGGTTGGCGCAGAGCGCCGACCGCTTGATCTCTCGCAACGACAGGGGCCGACCGCTCGACGCCCGCCTCGATGCAGCCGGGATCGATATCCGACCAGGTGAGTTCGTTCTGGCCTGGCTCCTCGGAACGTCTCTGGCCTGGCTCGGCATCTCGGTTCTAGTCGGCTTCGTACCCGGTGTGCTCGTCATCATGGTGTCGGCCAGCGGGGCATTCCTGATCATCAGTTTTCGAGCCAACCGGCGACGGTCGCGTTTCGCCGACCAGCTGACCGAGACACTGGGGATCATGGCCAGCAGCCTGCGAGCCGGGCAGAGCCTTCCCCAATCGATCGAGTTGGTGGCCTCTGAGACCCCGTCGCCAACGGCCGAACAGTTTCACCGGATCCATTTTGAAACCCGGGTCGGGCGGGACCTGACCGATTCGATGCGGGAACTGGCCCGCCGCATGGAGAGCCGTGACCTGGACTGGCTGGCCCAGGCGGTAGACATCCATCGCGAGCTCGGGGGCGATCTGACCGAAATACTGGACAATGTTGCCACCACCATCCGAGAGCGCCAGACCGTGGCCCGCCAGATCAATGCCATGTCGGCCGAGGGCAGGGCCACCGGCTGGGTGCTGCTCGCGATGCCGATTGTCCTATTCCTCTTTGCCTGGTGGAGGACGCCCGACAGTGTCAACCTGCTACTCACCGAACCAGCTGGTCGGATGATGCTGGCCATAGCCGTGACGGGCATGACCGTAGGTCACTTCTGGATCCGTTACCTGGTCAGGCTCAGGTTCTGAGATTCGGCTGGAGACGAGCACCTAATGTCCATCATCGTCTGGTCAGCTTCGGCCCTGGTTGCCGCCTCGATTCCGTTGGCCGGTTGGGCCCTCAGTGGCGACCGCCCCTCCAACCATCGGGCCAGTGAGAACCTGGCCGGACCCAACCCAACAATGCGCCAAGCCGTACTCCAGCGATCGGCCATCGAGCGACTCGGTCTTCCGCTGACGCGCCATGTCGGAGTGCGGCTGGTTCGCTTCACCCCGATCGGCTGGGTGGAACGACGCAACCGGGCCCTGGCCAGGGCCGGGCTCTCGGGTCGGGTGACAGCGGAACAGATCCTGGGGGCAAAGCTGGTGGTACCGGTAGTGTTGGCGGCACTTCTCGGCCTCCGGCTCCTGGGTGAGGTGCAGCCGCGCACCATCATCGTGATGCTGGCCTGTGTCGCCGTCGGGTTCTTCACCCCTGACATCCTGGTACGAGTGAGTGCCGACCGGCGGGCGGAGGCCATCGCTCAGGCCCTGCCCGACATCCTCGATCAGGTGACCATCTCGGTCGAGGCTGGGCTGGGCTTCGAGCCCGCCCTGGATCGAGCCAGCCAGAATCAGACCCATCCCCTGGCCCAGGAGTTCCTCCGGATGCTCCAAGATGTTCGTTTTGGCTCGACCCGGTCCGATGCCCTCGTGGCTTTGGCCGAGCGGACGCAGGTCGATGATCTGAAGATGGTGGTCCTGTTCCTCCGTCAGGCCGATTCGCTTGGTGTTCCCCTGGCGCAGACATTGCGTACCGTTTCCAACGACATGCGGGAGAAGAGACGGTTCCGGGCCGAAGAGCGGGCCCAACGATTGCCGACTTTGATGATCTTCCCCCTGGGCTTGTGCATCTTGCCAGCCCTATTCATTGTGGTACTGGGCCCAGCCATCCTGTCCGGCGCCGCTGGCCGATAGCCACCACCCCAACTCGAACCCATCCCCGAGCTGGGCTATCACAGTAGTCACGCAGCTTCAGAAGGTGTCGGATGAGAATCTCTGTTTCGGTTGGAAGTGCCTACTACGACGGGGAGGACTGGGAGGACATCGTCGCCTATGTACAGGCAGCCGATCGTCTCGGGGTCGACACCGTGTGGTCGGCCGAGGCATGGGGCATGGAAGCCGTCGCCTCACTCGGCTACCTGGCGGCCGTGACCGAGCGGATCCGGCTCGGTACTGGGATCATGCAAATCAGCGCCCGCACCCCAGCCATGACTGCCATGACGGCGCTGTCGATGGCTCAGATCTCTGGTGATCGGTTCATCCTCGGGCTTGGGGTCAGCGGGCCACAGGTGGTCGAGGGTCTGCATGGCGAAGCATTCGCCAAGCCACTACAGAGGTTGCGCGAGCACCTGGACATCGTCCGGCTGGGACTCAGTGGTGAACGCATGGTCTACGACGGTGAGCACTATGTCCTCCCCCGCCCTGGGGGTGAGGGCAAGGCGCTGAAGTCGTCGATCCGTCCTCGACCGGACCTTCCCATCTACTTGGCGACGCTCGGGCCGAGGTCGCTCGAGCTTACCGGTGAACTGGCCGATGGCTGGCTCGGTACCTCGTACATTCCAGAACACGCCGACGTGCTACTCGATCCGATCCGTCGTGGCGCGGCCGCGGCCGGACGTTCGCTCGACCACATCGACATCCAGATCAATGCTCAGCTGGCGGTGTCCGAAGATGTCGACAGCCTCATTGCCCGGGCCCGGCCCGGCATGGCCTTCACCCTCGGGGCCATGGGCTCGGCCAAGACGAACTTCTACAACGCCGCCTACTCGCGCGCCGGCTACGAAGACATCTGCGGTGAGGTGCAGCGATTGTGGGTCGAGGGTGACAAGGCCGCAGCCGCCGCAGCCGTGCCGGAGGAGTTGATCCTGTCGGCCTACCCGATTGGCACAGAGCAGATGGTTCGTGACCGGATCAGGGCCTATGCCGCGTCCGGGGTTGACTGTCTCCGCCTCGGACCCCGAGGAAAGACAGCCGCCGACCAGATTGCCGACCTCGAGATGGCAGTCGACCTGATCCGATCTTCAACCGATGGCTGAACACAAACCTCAAACGACGGGGCCGGCCACGATGCCCTTGTCATGAAGCAGTCCAACATCGGTTGAGCTCATGCCGAGCACGTCGAGCAGGATCTCATCGGTGTGTTGTCCCAAGGTTGGGGCCGGGGCCGGTGTTTCACGGTCGAGGTGCGAGAACGAGAGTGGGCTTCCCGGAGCAAGAATGCGGCCAACCCCGGGTTGATCGATCCGTGAGAACATTGGATTCGTCGCGCTACACCGAGGATCTTCGTTCACCAGCTGGACGAAGGTCTGGTACGGCCCCCAACAGACCCCCTTGGCGTCGAAGTTGTGGCGGAGCTCTTCGAGAGTGTGGCGGGCGATGAAAGGAGCGATGAAGGCTGCGATGGCGTCACGAGCGTCCCAGCGGTCACCCTCCTGGGCAAGGTCGACGCCCAAGGCCTTCTCGATAGCGGGAAGGTGCTCGGCTATCTCGGTGGCGTCAGCCAGGCTTTCCCATTGTCGCCGACTGATGGCGACAACCATGACTCGCCGCCCGTCACTGGTCGGGAAGTCACGGCCGAAGGCACCGTAGAGGTCATTGCCAACCGGAACCCGGTCCTTCTTGGTGAGTTGGGCCTGGGCCACATAGCCGAGGTTGGCCACCATGGCGAAGGCCACGTCGGTTAGAGAGATCTTGGTGAGCTGGCCAATGCCGGTACGGCTACGGTACCGCTCGGCGGCCAACAGACCGAGTGCCGTGGTCAGTCCCGTGGCCGTGTCCCACGCCGGGAGAACATGGTTGGTTGGCATCTGTGAACCGATAGGACCGGTAGCCATGGCGAAGCCAGACGACGGGTTCACGGTGTAGTCGACGGCCGTCGACTCATCGGGGTTACCAATGATGTTCAGATAGATGAGGTCCTCGCGCCGCGACCTCAATGCCTCGTCAGAAAGCCACCCTGTCTCCGGGAAGTTCGACAGGAATATCCCCGCCTCATCGCCCGGGGCCGTAATCAGCTCGGAGATGATCTCACGACCTTCCGGATTCCGCAGATCGATCTGCACTGAGCGCTTGCCCTTGTTCAAGCCGGCCCAGAACAGGCTGACACCTTCATCTGTGACTGGCCAGCGCTGATAGTCGAGCCCGCCGCCTATGGCATCGAAACGAATGACGTCGGCACCGAGTTGGGCAAGCGTCAGCCCTCCGAGAGGGGCCGCGACGAAGGCTGAGCCTTCTACTACCCGAAGTCCTTCCAAGACTGGTGTCATCAGATCTCCTTGCTGACAATGTCTCTGAGGTGCCACGCTATCCTTGCTGGTGCGGGCGCGGACCCTGACGGAGTTGGAGATCGAGGCGGTCGGCGACGGTGTTGGGGTCGCTCCACCACTCGGTTATCAGTATCCGAGCTATGGGCCAGCCAAAGGCCTCCAGCACACCGGCTTCGGCGACCATCCGGGCTGCTGTTTCGCCTTCACCGGGATCGATGAGGACACCTAGCAGGTAGCCGGTCTCGCCCCGAATCGCAGCATCGACGGTGAACAGGGAGCGACCGACGTCGAGATCTACCTCCCAACCCCGTTGACGGAGCTGAGCCGCGACCTCAACCGCCACCGCCGAACGGGTCGCTCCGTCCTGGGATGAATCTTCGGGTAGGCCTTGGCGAAGCCCGCTGAGAAGGCTGGCTGACAGCTCGTGGTCGCCTTCGCTCTCTGCTGCGGCATAGTCGAGGAAACGGGCGAGGTTGTTTGCCCCATCGTTGTGAGTGTTGGTGATCTGGTGCCCCTCGATGGAACTGACGATTGCCATGTGGCGCCTCGATCGGCTGAAGATCACATTGAGCCGTCGCTCACCCCCGGCCTGGTTGATGGGCCCGAAGTTCATCTTCATCTTCCCGTTGGGGCCCGGGCCGTAGCAAACACTCATGATGATGATGTCCCGCTCATCACCCTGGACATTCTCTAGGTTCTTCACGAAGAGGCCAACGAATTCGTCATCGTCGACTCGTAGCTGCTCCTCCTCGAAAAGGGTGGCGAACGATGAGTCGAGCATGGCCGCTTCGGCCAATGCGTCCTCGATTGCCGTCTGCTGTGCTTCAGAGAAGGCAACGATGCCAATGGTCAGACGCTCCGCTCCCGGCTGGCTCTGGCGTTGAAGCAGGCTTCGTACCAGTTGAGCGATGTAGTCCGCTTCCAATTCGTTGCGGCGGTCCCGGTAGAGCCCATTCTCGATCTTGTGGAACGAGATCGGTCGCTCCAACGCACGGTCGAGGTTCTCTCGGGCGTCTTCAGATGTGGTCGCAGCGAGAGGCTCTCGCCCACCGGACGTGAACTGGCGATCGGGAACGGTGGCGAGACGGGCATCGTAGAACGCGTGGTTGCTGTAGGCGATGAGCGACTCGTGTCGCGAACGGTAGTGCCAGCTGAGGAGGGCTGACTCCAGGGAGATGTCGGCTTGGGTGAGGAAGCTGTCGGCGTCGAGCGTGATGGCGAGTCGGTGACCGTCATCGTCGATCATGATGTCATCTTCGTCGTCGGCTTCAGCTGAGAAGAATCTGGTGGGAGGGAGTTGCATCCGATCGCCGACCACCACCGCCTGCTTCCCGCGGTGCAGGGTCGGAACGGCATCCTCGACAGGAATCTGACTGGCCTCGTCGAAGATGACCACGTCGAAGAGGTCGTCGTCGAGGGGCAAGGTGTCAGATACCGAGAGTGGGCTCATCAGCCAGACTGGCTTGAGGTCACCCAACACCAGACCAGTGTCACCGCTGGCCAGGTCACGGATTGAGCGGTGACGGATCTTCTTTTGGAACTCCTGCTCTAGCACTCGTCGGCCCGCGTTGTAGCTCTTCTTGAAGGCCTTGTCCTCATCGGATCGGCCCGCCATCGACGCTTCGGAGAAGGCGACGTGCTGGAGAAAGCGATGCTGCACCCGACTGGCCACGAGATCAGCATTTGCCGTCAAGAGTGACCGGTAGGACGCTAGAAGACCGTCTAGTGCTCCTTCGAGCTGGGCGCTCGTCATCCCAGAGAGTCGGGCGGAAATCGACTCCAGCTCAGCTTCGACTATGGAGCGCTCGATCTCATCGAGACTGTCCTCAGAGACCGCAGCGTTGAGAACGGGCAGTGAGGCATCGGCGAGATGGACCCACTGCACGAGTGCCCGTTCGTGGATGACACCGACCTGGGCCAAGCCAGCGACGGCGCTTTGCACATCGGCAACGGTGGCGATGTCGGTATCGATGAGGAACCGGTCACAGTGCCCGATGAGGACACCCGCGGCGTCGATCAGGGTGGCCAGATCGACACTATGGGCGACGAGTTGACGAACAAGCGTTTCATCATTGAGACGATCAGCCAATATGAGGAGCTGACTCGGATCGTCGGTACCGAAGCGGGAGCGGACATAGCCGCGTTGAGCTTCGAGCCCGGCCGCGGTATCGATTGCGGTCACGAGGTCGGTCAGCACCTGGGTGATGGACGGCTCGACCTGGTGCCGAGAGAGGTCGTAGGCGCTCTCGACGAGCCGCTTGACCTTGCGCCATCCCCCGTCCAAGAACTTGAAGGTCGACCCCTCCTTCTCAGTGGCCAGAGCGAGAGCGTTTCGGGCGTCGTCGGGCGCGATCGGCTGGCGCCATCCGGCGAAGGCGCGAGCGGTGTGATCGGCCCAAGCAGTCCAACGCCGGAGGTGGTCGTCTGCGGTGCGAAGCTCAGAATGGACGGCACTCGATTGATCGAGCAGGTCAACCAATCCGAGACGCTTCAGCACCAACAGCGAGTCTCGGTTGGCGACAAGGGTGCGGAGCGACCGGATTGGAATACCGGCTGGGGCCACAGAAGGCCCGGCCGCCGATTCGATAGCGAGCAAGGCGGAGGTTGCCGATTCATTGGTCGAGCGAACTACAGCTAGCGGGTCGACCGATCCGAATGAGGCGGGGTTCAATCGGAAAGCACCGTGAGAGCCAAGGCAGGGCGACAGTCCGACGGCGGTCAGTTCAGCTGCTACTGCATCTAGGCGCGATCGCCCATCAAGCCAATCCCCTGTGTCCAGGCCGGTTGGAAGCTCCTGCAATGAGGCCCTCACCCCAGCGGCACGGAGTAGTACGAGCCGCTCGATCAGCTTCACCAGCGATGCCCTACTCCTTCCTGACGAGTCCCTGGCCTCGTTTCCTCCTGAGCGGTGGATCTCCTCGAAAGCCAACTGGATAGGACGGAGTTGAGCCTCGACGTCAGCCAGCGCCCTGTCTCGTCTGGCTTGGCGGTCGTCGTCGGTAGTGGCCAGCCAGCGCTCGTAGGTGCTGCCCAGCTCCTTGATGAATGCTTTGCGGTCGAGCTGTGAGTCGTGGATAGTGGCGACGATCTCGTCCAACCCGACCTGATCGAGACGGTGGGCGACGACATCGAGCGCGGCGCGCTTCTCGCAGACGAACAGGACTCGTTTGTCGTCGGCCACGAGGGCAGCAATGAGGTTGGCGATCGTTTGGCTCTTCCCCGTACCTGGCGGGCCTTGGATGATGAACGAATCACCGCGCACACCTCGCCTGACCGCTCGGGCCTGGGCATCGTCGGCCGGGAGCACAAGGGGCTGATCGATCGAGATCGAGGCGACCGGTGCAGGGGGCGGGAGCAGCGGCTCGGGCGAGAACAACAGATTGAATGGTGCATCCGGCGAAGTTGGACGCGCCTCGGGACCGGTCGCCGACGCGTCGGCTATGAGGGCGTCATAGTCGCGGGCGAGGGTTGTCCGACGGGATCCGAGCGAAGCGAGAGTGACAGCGCAGAGGTCCACTTCCCAGCGCTGCCGGCTCACGTCGCCGGACATGACGGCGTATCGCTCCTGTTCACGGAGTCCAGTTGGGGCGGGGGCGGCGAACTGGCGTGGCCGGTGGAGGAAGGGCGGAGCGTTGGTGAGTGACCGGAGGGGCAATTCGGTGGATTCGACGAATCGCCGATAGAGGGCGAGACCTAGCGGTCGCCAATCGTCGATGTCATAGCTGTGATCTTGACGCCGCCAGCGACCCGAGGAGGCGTGGGCCTGCGCTCGACGCCGTCGGTATGCGTCGACCCGAAGCTGGGCCCGACGTTTGATCAGGTTGATACGAGGCTTTTCGACGAGATCGACCTCGACCGACGGATCGGTGGCCTGGATTCCTGCCGTCAGTTGTTCGACCAGTACCCGGATCGACTCAGCATCAGTCTCGACCCGAGGCGGGAGCGAGATGGCGAAGCGGGTACGGAGAAGGAAGCGAAGAGAGGGGCTGATCTCGGCCTCGGTACCGTTCACCTCGACCGTGTAGCGATTCTGCACCCCCTTCTTCTTTGCCAGCTGAGCTGGCATCGAGAGAAGGGGTGAGTTGATGGTCTCACCAGTCTCGGGATCGACCCAGCGGAGGAAGGCGATGATCAGCTGGAGGCGGCCTTGGCCGTGCTCGGCTCGGAACTTCCGCTCACCGCTGATGAGCTTCTCCAGGCTGGGAGCGATGTGGGGCGCCTCCTCGAAACGGCACCACTTGGCCAGGTCGACCGGCTTCCCCTTTCGGAACGCTTCGGCGCTCGAGCCTGTCCAGGTGAGAAGGTCGGAGGGTTGGATGCGTTCGACGTTCAACATCAGGGGTACTGAGGCTTCGGTGAGCGAGAGCGCCGTCGAAGAATTCTTGAAATAGAGCTGGCGGTTGCGGCGGGAGAGATCGAACACCCGCTCGCGAAGGGTCGATAGCACGGCGAGACGCCAACCACCTTCGGTCCTGTTGGCATCGGTCGAATAGGCGCCAGTGAGATCGAGATCGGCGGGAAGGTCTCGATGGTGTTCTAGACGGGCCAGAACGAGCCCGAGATCGCTAGGCCGCTCATGCCGATCAGGCCGGATCATGTCGGACAAGACACCAGCAACGACGGGGTGTAGGCCGGGGTTCAATTCGACCAGGTGCTTGTGTTGGAGGGCCAGCTGATGCACGGCGGGAGGGAGGTCCAGATCCAGCCCGGTGGCATAGCTGGTGAGAACGAGACCAGCCAATGCGATGTCGGTCAGCACATCATGGTGATCGAAGAGCTGCTCCCAGGCCCGGTAGCCGACGAGGTAGGCCGGACGATCGGGGCTTCCGGTCTCGACATCGAAGACGTCGCCGCTGGTCACGGCCTGATACCAGCCGACCCCATGGTCGACCTTCAGTCGGGCGGCCACTTCGATGCCGCTGGTCCTCTCTGAAGGGTTGATGGAGTTGATTGCTGCATGATTGTCGGACGGTCGCTGCACGAGATCTGGGTCGAAGCGCAGGCTGTGACCGTCGTAGTCGAGCGCGGCGAGGCCTACCCCTTCCTCAGTAGTGAGCGAGCGAAGCACGAGACCCTCTTGATGGAGCCGATCGAGCTGGCGGAGGAAGGGTAGGCCGACGGCAAGGACATCGCCCGTGGTTGGCAATGTCGTGCCTGCGATCGACTCGCTCAGCAAACGAGAGAAGGTCATCGAGTCGCCCTCACACCTCGGCCCGCAACCTGCGCAGCTCGGAGGCAGAGCGCGAGGTTGCTCGGCCCAAGATCTTGTCGAACTCGCCATGAATCCCGAGTCGTTCGGCCTCGACTGAATAGGGGCGGGTCTCGGACAAGCCAGCCTCCGCGCCGTCGCCCAACAGTGCTTGATCGACCAACAGGGCGGCGCAGAAGAAGCGGACGGACGGCTCCGCCTGGCCCAATTCACCGTCGTCGAGGGGATTGGCGGCATCCCCGGTCACGGGCGGGGAGACATCGGGCGAGAGCGGGGTCAAGGTCCGATACGAGTCGCAATACGCTTTCGCATTGGCCCGATCGCTTCGCTCAGGAGCGATTCGTGTGGCCGATGCCAGCATGCGTTTGGCCAGTTCCTGGAGGCGGGTCTGGCCGAGGAGGTCGAGGCGATCTAGGTCGTCGGGCCCTTCGACGAGGGTACGAATCGTCTCGTCGGGTGTGGCTGAGTCGCGGGCGGCGAGGCAGGCCACACGCACATGCAGCTCAGGGTGGGTCCAGCCTTGGCTCGCTGACGGGTCTGCGGCCAGAACCTGCTGTGCCTGACGAAGGTAGGCCTCGGGATCGACGTTGCGTAGCCCAGCGTTGACCTTCACGATCGATGAAATCGAGGCATTGGGGTCATCGGTGATGGCGCGGGCGACGGCATCGGCCCACACCTCGGTGTGGAGCCGCAAGCGGCGAGCGGTCTCGGCCACAGCGTCTTGGGCCAGGGGTTCCGCGTCCATGCGGTGGACCATGTCGTCGAGGATCCGATAGGCGCGATCCTCGCGGTCCCACAGTGCGATGTGGGCGAGCTCATGAGCCAGCACGGTCTGCTGCTCCGAGTAGCTGAGTAGTTCGAGGAGCTCACCACCAAAGACCACGTGCACATGGTTGCCGAGTTGGAGCACGCGGGCGTTGCGCTCCCCCACCCCGAGCTCCTGATACAGGGTGATTCCGAGGTCGAGGTCCATCCGACCTGCAATCAGGGTGGCCGCCCCGACCAGGTCACCGTGGAGGCCGCCATCGATGCGGTAGCTCGTTTTGAGAAGATCGAGCTCCGCCTGGGCGATGGCCTCCGCTGACGGGAAGGCGGTCTCGGAGAACCAGGCCCACATTTCAGGCTCGCCGCTCTCGAGATGTTGGCGAAGCTCCTCGTGGTATTGGGGGGTTGGTAGATCCCAGTCTCGATCACTGGAGGTCAGCGTCATCGTGTCTCTGTCCTACCAGTTGTGCGTGGTGGCCATGTCGGCCAGCAGTTCCCGCGTTGCCTGGGATGTCGATGTCGATGGCGGGACAACTGCAACGAAGTCACTCACGCCGATATCGGCGAAGGCTTGCAGGCCGACCTCGATTGCGTCGGCATTGCCGATGACGGCGACATCGGCCGGTACGGCTGCGCCACCACGATCGAGTGTGGCTCGGTAGGACGGGATCTGGCCGTATCCCCCGAACGTATCGTTGATCGTCTCGCTTCCAGCTCCCAGATCGTCGGAGAGCAGCACTGGCACCATGGCGACGAAGCGTGGCGCCGGACGGCCTGCTGCGTCCGCCGCCGCACCCATCGTCGGGATGGCTAAACGGCCCAGGTAGTTGACGCCACCCATCCAGGTGATGGTTCCGTCAGAGAGTCGCCCGCACAGGCGCAGCATTGCCGGACCCAATGCGGCAACGAGCACTGGTGGCTTGTCCGCATCGACTACGTTGACCTGCGCCTTCACCTGGTATTCAGTGCCGGTGTGATCCACGACCTCCCCGGCGAGGAGCCCGTTGAGGATGGTCAAGTAGTCCCGAGTGTGAGGGATCGGCCGTGAGTAGTCGAGACCGAGGCTGTCCTTGATGAAGAACCGGTGGCTGAGCCCGATACCCAGCGCCAGTCGATTGTCAGTGGCATTCTGCACCGTGAGCGCCTGCTCGGCCAGCATGACCGGATGCCTGGGGTAGGTGGGCACTACGGCAGTACCGAGCTCGATGCTTGCCGTGTCTCGACCGGCGAGGGCCAACGCTGTCAAGGCATCGACAGTGCCAACCTGAGGTAGCCAGGCGGAGGCGAAACCGGCTTGCTCGGCGGCTACGGCGCGCTCGATGAGCACCTTCGTAGCCACGACATCGCCGGGCATCGACAGCATCGTTCCGATCCGCATTGGCGTTTCCCTCGCTTCTCGAGTCGACCACCGAGAACCGTAGCCTGCCCACTATCGATCTCCGGGCCCAACGCCCGAGTGGTTCGAGTGGACCCCGACCGACGACGAGCTCATGCTCCTCGAGGTTGCCGTCGACCGTTGACCGTTGGGTTTCTGATCCTGATCAACGGGGCGACTGTTGACCTCGACGGTCAGTCTGGAGCGAACAATGGTGGCTGGGCCGAGATGAAGGCTTGTTTCATGGCAATGGCACCGGGCACAGCGGCAATCTCCTGGGCCCAGCTCATGGCCTCGTCTCGGGTCGTGCCGGGCTCGACGGTTTTGTGAATGAGCCCGATCTCGGTTGCCTCGGCCGACGTGATGATCCGCCCGGTCAGGCAGAGCTCTCGGGCCACTGGTTCAGCTACGACGGTGCGGACAAGATCGTAGGCAGCCGGTACCCCCATCTTCACCTGTGGCTGACCCAGCTTCGATCCGGTCGCAGCCACACGCAGATCACACATGAGGGCCAGGTCCATGCCTCCAGCCACAGCAGCGCCCTCGATGGCGGCGACCACAGGCTTGGTGAAGGTGTGCACGGCATGGTGATATGTCGTTGCGTGGGCAAAAACGTCCTCGGTACGGGGTGCCGTTGCCAACTCCGCGAGATCGAAACCTGCACAGAATGTGCTGCCTCGGCCCGTCAGCACCACAGCCTTGACACCATCGTCGACGGCCAGTTCAGCCAGGCTGTCGATGAAGGCTTGCCGTAGCTCAGCGTTGAGCGCGTTCCGCTTGTCTGGCCGGTTCATTTCGAGCACTGCGACACCGTCGACCTGGCTCTCGACGATCAGCACATCCGTCGTCATCGTCGGATCCTCTCTTTCCGGGGCTTCTGACTCTGGCACTGCAGCACAACTGTGGCCCGGCGACCCAGGCGACGCAAGGCCTGCTCGTGGATCACTTCGGCGATCCGGGTCCAGCTTGGTGGTTGTATCAAGTTCGGCAACTCGGTGCCGATGGAAGCGCTCAAGTTGTGTCGTCTCGGGTGGCGTCGACGCAGTCGAACCACTTGGAGCAGGTCATGCTACGGATTCTCAGGGATATGTCTCTGCGCTGGAAGATGCTCAGCCTTGTTGGCATTCTCTTGACGTTGATGACGCTATTGAGCGCCTTCGCCTATACCTCAACAACGGCCAACCAGGAGGCCGGGGCCTGGGTGGGTCACACCTATTCCGTAATCGAGTTGGCCGACGATGCGTTGGCTGGCCTCGTCGACATGGAGACCGGATACCGAGGATTCCTCATTACCGGTGAGGACGAGTACCTCGAGCCGTACGAGGCAGGCCGGGCCAAGTCCGTGGACGGATTGCGGGCACTGATCGAAGAAACCGCGGACAACCCAGCCCAGGTGGAACGGTGGAGGGATCTGGAGGCACGGGCCCAAGCCTGGCAGAACGAAGTCACCGAGCCGGGAATCGCGTTGCGGAGGAATGTGACCAACGGCCTCGCCTCGACACAAGACGTGATCGACTTCGAGAATAGTGGCCTCGGCAAGGATCACTTCGATGGCATGCGTGCCGTGTTCGCCGAAGCCGTTGCAATCGAGGGTGCTCTGATGGACGAGAGACAAGTCGGGATGGCAAAATCAGCGCAAAGGCTTCTCAACATAATCCTGTGGGGAACCGTCTCGAGCTCATTTCTTGGGCTCGGAGTCGCCGTTTTCCTCGCCAACCTGACCGTCAAGCCCGCACGTTCCATGGTTTCGACATTGGAAGACGTCTTCGCCGGCAAGGTGGATCTCACCAGACGGATCGATGTCGTCGGCAATGACGAGCTTGGCCAAATCGCTCGGTCTTTCAACGAGTTTGTAGAGAAGCTCGAGATCACACTGGCCGAAATCGGAGAGAGCACCCAGACATTGTCGATCTCGGCTGAGGAACTGGACGGTGTCAGTGACAGCATGACCGCCTCCGCCTCCGAAGCCTCGAACGAGGCCGCCGGCGTTTCTACGGCCTCTGGCCAGGTCGCGCACAATGTCACCACGGTGGCGACGGCGACAGAGCAGATGAGCGGATCCATCACCGAGATATCCCAACAGACCGACCGAGCCGCCCGAGTCGTGAACCAGGCCGTCTCAGCGACTGACGAGGCGAACTCGACAGTGGTGAGGCTCGGCCGCCGGAGCGAGGAGATCGGGACCGTGATCGACATCATCACCTCGATTGCTGAGCAGACGAACCTCCTTGCCCTCAACGCCACCATCGAAGCGGCGCGGGCCGGTGAGGACGGGAAGGGTTTCGCGGTCGTGGCCAATGAGGTCAAGGGCCTGGCCAAGCAGACAGCTGAGGCTACTGATGAGATCCGCGAACGGATTGCCAGCACCCAGGATGACGCTCAGGCGGCAATGGGATCCATCAGCGAGATCAAGCAGATCGTCAGCGATCTTGACGAGATGGTGACGGCAGTCGCCAGCGCGGTTGAGGAACAGAATGTGACCACCGAAGAGATGAGTCGCAACATCTCAACTGCAGCCGAAGGAACCGGGCATATCTCGCAGAACATCGCCAGCGTCGCCCATGCCGCGGAGGCGACCAGCAATGCTGCCAGCATCACCAGAGACTCTGCACAAGGCCTGACCAGCATCTCGAGCCAACTCCAACAGCTGATTGGTCAGTTCAACTACGCCACTCGCGACTCTGCTCCACCAGATCGAGACCCCGACAACCAAGAGTCCGTGATATCGGTCGTAGTCGACCCAGCCACAGTTGACGCATAGCGGCGCCTCATAGTGGTGGCCGGCCGAGATGAGGACTATGGATGTGATCAGGGTCCCTCGGTTGGGGGTTCGCCTTGGTGCTCTCCGCTCTCGATGCCGAGGCTGGGCGTTTCATCTGAGATCTCACCGACCAACTCGGCCACGACATCCTCGATCGTTGCCAGCCCCACTGTCAGTCCATCGGTGTCAGCAACTATCGCGAGCCACTGTCCACTAGCTTGCATCCGGCGGACAAGCTCGGATATCCGTTGACTTGGACCGCATCGCAGCGCTTCAGTGGCAACAGAACCTACCGCGGCACTCGGCGCGGTTCGTGCAACTGAAGCGACGTCGCGGAGCCGTACCACGCCGATGATGTCGTCGACATCATCGCCACAGACGGGTAGCCGCCGATGGCCGAACGAGATCGCACGATGCAGTGCATCAGATACCGACTCGCTGCTGGTCACAGAGCAGATTCGATCTCGCTCGACCATGACATCGGCGACGCAGCGGTCGTTGAACTCGAACGATCGGTCGACGAGCGCCACATCGTCGACCTCGATCTCACCCACTTCAGCCGCCTCGTGGGCTAGGGCGCGGATCTCCCTCTCGGTGAGGGCACGAGTCGAAACACTGCCTCCCGGGGTCTGCAGATCGGCTAGCGCCACCAACAGGGTGACTGGTGGTCGCATCACTCGCACCAGTGCCCGCAACAGGGGCGTCATCCTCAACGCCATCACATGGGGTGACCGCATTGCCATCGTCTTCGGGACGGCTTCCCCGTACACGAACAACACTGTTGTCATCACAAACGCAGCAATCGTGACCCCGACGCCCCCAAACCAGCGAACAGCGAGCGAGCTCGCAATCGTCGCCGCTGATACTTGCAGCAAGAGCACAACCAGGAGAACGCAGTTCAGGACAACGGGGAGCTCGTCCAGGAGTCGAAGAAGCTCACGGGCACGGGGCCGCAGCTGATCCGCATCAAGCAGCACCTCACTCCGCCTGACTCGCAGGATGGAGACCTCCGCCACGGCGAAAGCGGCAGCACCGGCAAAACAGACGATCAGCATCGCAACGAGCAGAGGATCAATCAGACTCATGTCGACCACCCCATTCCGAGAACATTCCCCGACATTCAACCGTGGGCCCCTCCAGTCCAATCGTCAAGACGACTCGGAGAATGTCGGCGTACCGATTGCGCCCATCACGGTGCCTTGGGCGCGGTACCCACCGGGCTGAGCACCAAGCACTAGCGACCACCCACCCGACGATGGGACCTCGTTCTTGGCGATGGCGACGTCGAGCTCGAGATCGAGGTATGGCGAGAGATGATCCACATCAGGCCATCTGAGGGAGGGCGGTAGGCTGAGGCCATGTGTCGGCGAATCACTTGTTCAACCTGCGGCAGGCCCTCGTGGGCCGGATGCGGGGCTCACATCGACAAGGTGCTCGCCAATGTTGCCCCTGGGGATCGCTGTATGTGTGAGTCTGACTCAGCTCACACCAGGGGTGGATTCTTCCGCAAGCTCATGGGCGGCTGATCGGGCCGACTCAGTAGCCGATCAGCCGGCGGAACCGACCGCTGCCGCTCACCTCGACGATCGAGGGCAGCCTGCTCCGCAAGCCCCGATCGGAGGTCACGACGATAGTGACCTCTAGCTGGGCGGGGTCGAGGCGATCGAGGATGGTGACGATCTCGTCGTCGGCGGCGTCGCGACCCCGTCGGGTTGCCTCCACCACCATGAGGTTCCCGCCAGTCAAGGCCATGGTCTCAGCCAGGACGGGGGCGTCGAACACGATCACCACTTCGTCGTCGTGGGTCCGGCACCACTCGGCCACACATTGGGTGAACCGAAACGCTGCTCCAGCCCGGTCATTCCACCACCCGTCAGGGCGCGAGCCGAAGACATTGTTCCCGTCGATGACCCAACGCGGGTTGTCGCCCGTCCTCACTGGAGTAGCACGACCAACGGTTTCGGCACCGAGCTGAAGTTGAACATCATCAACAGACCAGCACGCGGGGCGCCGTCTGGCAATCATCGCTCCCGGTGCTCAGACACATCTCCCGTGCCATGATGACCAGGGTGGACCTGTCTGAGCTAGAACGACGTCTGCTGGCGTTCTGTCAGGACCGGTACCAGGATCTGGATGTTGTCGTGGGCGATGTTGTCTCGTTGCCGGGCCATGCCGGATTCTCATACCTATTCTCGGTGGTCAGTGGGGGCGAGACGGACCGTTGGTTCTTGCGTCTGCCCCCTCCCCGCGTACGCTGGGAGGGCACCGCCGACCTCACCCGTCAGGTGGTCGCGATCCAGGCTCTCGAGGGCAGTGAAGTGCCCCATTGCCAGGTGAGGTGGTGGGGTGGCCCCGATGATCTGGAGTGGTTCGACAGCCCCTACTTCGTGACCCCCTTCCTCGATGAGGTCGAGGCGGTTGGTCTCGGTACGGAGCCGTGGGCTCACGAGCTACCGGCCCAGACCAGGACCTCGATGGCCCGTCAGGCAATGACCGCGCTGGCGGGGATCCACAGGGTGGACTGGCGAGGGCGTTGCCAGAATCTGGGCCCGCCAGTTGACCTGCGGGCCGACGTCGTCAGCTGGGACCGCCTTCTCGACCGGGTGGCCGAACCAGCTCGGTTGGATCAACTCCCCGAGATCCGCCGCCGTCTGCTCGATGCCATGCCGATGGGTGCCCACATCGGGTTGTGCCACGGTGACTTCCAGTTCGGCAACCTCCTCTACTCCACCGATGGTGTGCTTGCCGCGGTGATCGACTGGGAGTTGTGTGGGGTCGGGGCTACCAACACCGATCTTGGCTGGATGGCACTGTTCAACGCCCCTGGGGCCTGGACTCATGAGGGTGCGACACCACCGGGGATGGCCGAGGCCGACGAGTTGCTTGCTCTCTATACCGAGATCCAGGGTGAGGCACCGCTCGACATCGATTGGTTCCGAGCCCAGGCCGCCTACAAGTTCGCCATCATCGCTGGCTTCAACTTGGCTCTGCATCGCCGGGGCAAGCGTCCCGACCCTTGGTGGGAGGATGTGGCACTGTCCCTGGGGAGCCTCCAGGATCATGCGATGCGATTCCTGTAGCCGACCGAGCTCCCAATCAGTCCCATCCGGTGACTCTGTGCTCCCCCCAAGAGGTGATCTGTTCATGGGTCAACTAGTGTGAATCCGGCATCAGTTTCGGTTCTACCCAGCTTCGAAATCGGCCGCGCCCGACCACGGGAGGGTGAGGCATCGTCGAGATGACTCGTGCCTGGAACCTGCTGATGCTCAGTTTCGCGGGCAATGAGAGCCAGTCAGTGAGGAGATCGACATGGGCAAGGTTGACGGCGGTTCGCTCGTAGGCAGAACGCTCGCCGATGAAGGTGTGGAGCAAGCATTCGTTCTCTGCGGTGGGCACATCATGCCTGCGCTGTACGGGATGCGGAATGCGGGAATCGAGATCATCGACATGCGGCACGAGTGCTCGGCCCTCTACGCCGCCATCGCCTACACGCGAGCCACAGGGAAGATCGCGGCGGTGATAACCACCGCAGGTCCGGGTGTCGGCAATACGGCGGCCGGGATGATGGAAGCCGACTCGATGAACATCCCGGTGGTGCACATCGGCGGTGCGGTGGCGCTAGCAAAACGAGACGCTGGCGACTTGCAGGACATGTCGACACTGGGTCTGATGGAGTCGATCTCGAAGTGGGCGAGGAAGGTCACGATCGCAGACCGGATTCCCGAGTACGTGTCGATGGCTTTCCGTCACGCCACCGACGCCAACCCAGGTCCGGTGTATCTAGAGATCCCGACGGATCTGCTCTTCACCAAGGTGGACGAGGCCAGCCTCCGACCATCCATGCCCAGCCCCGCCGCTGCCATCGCCGCTGGACATCCCGACCTCATCGAACAGGCGGCCGAGCTGCTGGCCGGAGCCGAGCGGCCGGCCCTACTGCTCGATGATGGCGCTCGGCCGACCATCGGCAGTGACGCCGCTGCGGTGGCCGACCTGTCGGACCACTTGAAGATGCCGGTGGGCATCGCAGGCAACGGATGCAGGGGACTCTTCGGCAATGAGTCATCGAACCGATTGCTCAACACCAATGCCATGAGATCAGCAGACGTCGTGCTGGCAATGGGCTGTCGCTTCGATTACCGATGGGGCCATGGGAGGTCGATCGCGAAAGAGGCCAAGGTGATCCAGGTCCACACCGATCGATCCCAAATTGGTTTCAACGTCCGGGCCGATATCGCCATTGTCGGCGGCACGGGCCCCGTTGCCCGCCAACTCCTCGATTCCGTCGGGTCAATGAGGGAGGCGGAGACAGGTGACTCATGGGTCGGTCCTGTCGGTGGGAAAACCACGGCCGACCTCCCCGAGGTCTACCGGGACCCCAAGACTCCGATCCACCCGGCGCGATGTGCCGGTGAGGCGGCGAAGTTCCTCGAGGAGATGGGCCGTGACTGGTCGCTGGTGATCGACGGCGGTGAGGCATCGGTGTGGATGGGAGGGGCCTCGACCGCCTACAAGGGTGGTCAGATTCACGCTACGGGGCCGAACGGCACCATCGGTACCGGACCCGGTCTCGCCATCGGGGCCTGGGCCGCCACCGGCAAGCCGGTCCTGTGGTATACGGGCGATGGCAGCTTCGGTTTCTATTCGATGGAGATGGAGACCATGGCCAGGCTCGGGATGCCCGTGGTCTGCGTGATCTCGAATGACTCCAGCTGGGGGATGATCAGCCTGGTCGAGAAGCACATCCGACCGGAGGAGATCGAGGAGATGGGGTCGTGCAACACTGACCTCCACCCCATGCGGGCCTACGAGAAGATCGTGGCGATGTGGGATGGGCACGGCGAGCAGGTCACCGACCCCGACGAGATCCTGCCGGCCATCAAGCGCGCTGCGGCCAACGGCAGACCATCGATCGTCAATGTACAGATCGACAACGAGAGCCTGTCGCCGTTCATCTCCCCCTATGTGGAGATGGTCAAAGGTACGTCCTGAGGTGGCCGGGTATCCGGCCGAGACGAGGAGGAACCGATCATGATCCGTGCCATCCACCACACAGCAATCTCGACCCAAGATCTGGAGCGATCTCGGGCCTTCTACCGAGATCTACTGGGGTTTCGAGAGGTGAGTACGTTCGCCTGGAAGCGGGGAGCCGAGAGCGCCGACCGGGTCACCGGGCTCGTGGGCTCGGCGGCCAAGGTCGCTCTCCTGCGCCTCGACAACGCCTTCATCGAGCTGTTCGAGTTCGAATCGCCCCAAGCGAACCCGCTCGACCCCGATCGGCCGGTCTGTGATCACGGCATCACCCATCTGTGTATCGAGGTGACCGAGATCGACGAGGAGTACGAACGGCTCAGCCAGGCGGGGATGAGGTTCCACACCGATCCCGTCGATATGGGATCCGGTGCTCGGGCGACCTATGGACGAGACCCCGACGGCAATGTCATCGAGCTCCTCCAGATCCCGGAAGGCAACGCAATAGCGCTGGAGGAGTAGTCGGGCTCAACGGATCGGCGGGCTCCATAGATCGGATAGCGATGTATCGGCTCACGTAGTATCATGAGGCGATGCGTGAACCTACATACTTCGTGCTGTTGACGCTCCTTGGTGGCCCACTTCACGGGTATGGCATCGCCAAACGAGCCGAAGCGTTATCTGAGGGCCGGGTACGGCTGGCGGCGGGCACCCTCTACGGTGCCCTCGACCGGCTCACCGACCAGGGTCTCATCTCTGTTGATAGTGAGGATCTCGTCAACGGTCGACGTCGCCGCTACTACCGCATCAGCCAGAGTGGGCGACAAGCGGTCCTGGCCGAAGTCGAACGTATGAGGTCGTCGGTCGCAGTGGCCGACAACCTGTCGGGCGGCCAAGCCCCCGTGGTGGCAACATGAGCCCACGCTACGCCATCGTCGTCCGCTCCTACCCGAGCAGCTACCGCCACGAATGCGGCGACGAGCTGGTCGAGACCGCAAACGAGCTCGCCGACCACCGCTGGTCGTTCCATCAAGCCCGATCACTGGCCTTCGAGGGCTTGCGAACCCGAGCCCGCATCTCAACGAATGGATCACCCCGACTGGTGTGGGCGAATGGGATCGCTGTCGCCCTTGGCCTCTGGTACCTGCTGCGGACCGCCATGCCGATGACCTACCTGTTGGGCGCCACGGGCGACGTCTCTGGGTTCTCGCAGTCGGCCCGGGTGACGATGGGGTTCGCACTCGTTCCACTCGTCGGTCTGGTGTTGACTACGAGATGGCCAACGGCGGTCCTGGTCACGCTGTCAGCCATCTTCGCGGCGATCCAGGCGTACCAGAACGACAGCTGGCTATTCGACCACGACGATCTTGTCTCTGCCCTGATTTCGCAAGGAGCCATAATCGGCCTTGCCTGGTGGCTCGCACTGAGAGGACAGGGCCGGCGTGCGTTCTCGCCCCCTACGGCAATCGTCCTGCTCGCAGCTTTCGTCGCCACCTCCTACGTATTCGATTCTCCAGGGGTCATCGAAGTATTGGCCCTGCTCTACATCGGCCTACCGATTCTCGGCCTCGTCATGGTGACGATTGATCCTCGCGTTCTCGTCGCCGCCACAACGCTCTGGCTGCTGCGCACCATTTGGAGCGTGTCGATGGTCCTCGCGTTCGGTATCGATGACTTGCTCTACCTCTTG
>JAAETV010000043.1 GCA_024227975.1 Actinomycetes bacterium | reverse complement strand
GACCATGCGCTCGGTGTTCTACCCCATCCTGGGCGAACGAATCTACGGCTTCTGGGGCAATCTCATCGACACCATCGCCGTCATCGCCACCCTGTTCGGGCTGGCGTCATCGCTTGGCTTCGGAGTCAAACAGGTATCGGCCGGCATGAACTTCCTGTTCGGTACGTCGGACACCACTGCTTTCCAAGTGGTACTGATCGCCGTCATCACCGGGTTCGCCACCATGTCGGTGGTGGCCGGGCTCGACGGCGGTGTCAAACGGCTCAGCCAGCTCAACCTCGGCCTTGGCGGTGCCTTCTTGTTGTTCGTGCTGATCGTCGGGCCGACGGTGTTCATCTTCGGCACCTTCCTGGAGAGCACCGGTAGCTACATCCAGGCCCTGCCCAGCTTGGCCACCTGGACCGAGTCACTCAGCGGCACCTCGTGGCAGAACGGTTGGACCGTCTTCTACTGGGGCTGGTGGATCTCTTGGGCCCCGTTCGTCGGCATGTTCATCGCCCGGGTCTCGAAGGGCCGGACCATCCGGGAGTTCGTCGTCGGGGTGGTTCTCGTCCCGACGCTCCTGTCGTTCCTGTGGATGTCGGCCTTCGGCGGTGCGGCCCTCAAGACCCAGATCGACGGGACCCGCGACGTTGCGGCCGCCGTCAACGAGAATGTGGCAACGGCGCTGTTCGACCTCCTGCAGGCATTCCCCCTGACTTCGCTGACCTCACTGATCGGCATCATCCTGGTGGTCTCATTCTTCGTCACCTCGTCGGATTCCGGCTCATTGGTGGTCGACCACCTGACCTCAGGCGGCAAGCTGGAATCACCGGTTCCCCAGCGAGTCTTCTGGGCCATCATGGAGGGAACGATCGCCGCCATCTTGTTGCTGGGCGGCGGGTTGTTGGCCCTCCAGTCAGCGGCGGTGGCCTCGGGAGCGCTGTTCGCCGGCGTACTCCTGGTCTCGATTTACAGTATGCGCCGAGCATTCACCGAGGAGCTGGTCATCATCGACCTCGAAGAGGAGCTCGATGACAGCGCCGACCAAGCAGACGCTGGCGACGCGGCGGAGGTGCAGCCATGAGGCGGTCTCTTGCGATTCCGGCAATCCTGGCCGCACTGGCCCTCATCGCCGCTGGCTGCGGTAGCGACGATGGCGGCAGTGCCAACGCGGAGGCCTTCGACGGCATCAGTGTCGTCGTCGGCTCCAAGAACTTCACCGAACAGTACGTCCTGAGTGAGATCCTGCTCCAGGGTCTCGCAGCCCGGGGCGCCGACGTCACCGACCAGACCGACACCGGCGATACCCCGACCACCAGGGCAGCCCTTTTGGATGGGGAGATCGACACCTACTGGGAATACAACAGCACTGGTTGGGTCGAGCATCTGGGCAAGGGTGTACCCGATGATGATGGTGAAGCCCTGACCGAAGCGGTGGCCGAAGCAGATCGTTCCAGCAATGGGATCGAGTGGCTCGGTCGGTCGACGTTCAACGACACCTACGGATTCGTGGTGACCGACGAAATCGCCGAGGAGACGGCGGCCACCCGGTTCAGTGTCGATGCCTTCAACCTCGAGGCTATGGCCACCTATCTGGAGGACAACGACGACACCATCGTCTGCGTCG
>JAAETV010000042.1 GCA_024227975.1 Actinomycetes bacterium | reverse complement strand
TCGACGAGGCGGCCGAGAACGTCGTCCGATTCTACCCACCCGACGAACCCCTCTCGGCCGCTGCGGAGGAAGCTCTTCGTCGTCGCACGCTCGAAGAGCACCAGGCTGCTATCGATCGAGCTCTGCGCCAGAGTTGAGGGCGGTACGACTCGCAGAGTCCCCTCTCGATGACATCGACCGGCAGCTCTCACCTGAGCGGGTTGTCGAGTTCAAGCAGGTCGATCTTCTGCCGGTCCTGGAGGCGCTGAGCGAGCAGCCAGGCACGTGGGAGGCCGTATCGGTCCCGCATGGTCCGGCTCGTCGGTTGACGATCCGCGGCCGAACAGTGGCCGGCTTCCACCTGTTCGGTATCGACGACACCGAAGACCCTCGCGAGGGAGCGATCGTGATCTACTACATCGACATATGGGTCAACGAGTTCCCCGACTAGGCCACCCCATATCCTCACTACTGGCCCGCGTAGAAATCCCGCACGGACCGGCGGGGCGAAGTGCCTTGTCGGTCACCGTCGGTGGCGGTGTCCGCGGTCGAACTCGGCGGCCAGTGCTGCTACGGCTTCGATGCCTACGGCAACGCCCACTTGGACGAACTGCCTTCCTCCTCCGACCCGCAGACTCAGGATCTGTCCGTGTCGTCCTGGTCGATGCCTCAGGAACCGAACTACGGCGATGAGACCCCGTTCCCCGGCTTAGAGTCGGATTCTGCACCGTTGATACGTCTACCCGGAGAAGAACGGAGACAAGATCTCGATGTGGAGGGCAGCAGGACTGGTGGTCGCGCTGGTCGGTGTCGCGGCCTGCAGCAGCGGCACGAGTTTGAGTGCCTCGTCCACGTCTGACTCAACATTGGCTCCATCCTCGTCCATTGCCGCAACACCGACTGCCTCTGCCCCAACGGTTACCTCGGCAGTTCCGACATCAGTTGCTCCAGGTTCCGTGCTAGCGGATCAGGCTGTCCTACCGGTGATGCTGTTCGTGAACGGGATTGTGTATGACCTTGCGGAAGTTCCGGCACCTGAGATCATTGACATCGGCCAATCCAGGCTTCCGTATGCGGGTCCGCCAGTCCTCACAAAGGAAGGCTTACTGGTGGCCATAGGCGAATCGTATGCCGCAACCCTGACCCTGCACCCTGCTGACGGTGATGATCCCGTCGAGCTCGCAGATGGGGTTGGCAGCTTCGCTCTCAGTCCGGACGGTCAGCGGCTTGCGTGGGCCGAGCCAAACACTATTGAGGCTGGCGGTGACACCCTGCTCGTGGAGGTTGCGTTTCCATCAGGTCAGGTTCTCCACACCGCGACGTTCAGTGGGTTCCCCTTTCTCGAGGTGGACCCACCGGTGGCATTCGCCGATGTGGTGAGCTATGTCGGAGACAACGTCCTCTTGATGACTGGAGACGGAGCAGTCGCCACTGCCGCGGTATGGACACCCGCTTCGGGTGGAGTGGTGATGGCCTCGGGATACGGCAGCGGGATAGCCAGCAACGCAAGCGGCAATAGTGTGGTTCTCTCCCAGGGAGACGGCGTTTGTGGAGTAGTTGCCTCGATCGGTGATGACGGTTCGGTCACCCCTCCCGACGGTGGCTTCGTCGGCGATACGCTCCACTGTTCGGCAAGCTGGGCGCCGACCTTCTCACCGGATGGTGCCGTCATTGCCAGCGCAGGGACTCAGGGCGAAGCCGGGCCGCCGATCCTGTTGCTGACCTCCGTGGAAGGTCAAGAACTCGCACGCCTACCGATCAACGATGTCGCGAGGCAGTACTTCCAGCCCCACACCATACGCTGGCTCGATGACGAGATCCTTCTGGTTCTCGCATCCAGCTTCGACTCGAGCCGTACCGAATACTGGGATGAGGACTGGGGGATCTACCGATGCGATACCCAACGCTCCGACTGCGAGCTGGCACAGGCAATCGCCTTCAGCCCGACGAACTTCAACCAGGTCGCCCTCGTCGG
>JAAETV010000041.1 GCA_024227975.1 Actinomycetes bacterium | reverse complement strand
GTGGAGCCCGAACGGAGAGTTGAACTCCGGACCTACGCATTACGAATGCGTCGCTCTACCAACTGAGCTATTCGGGCGCAGCCGACAAGCTTACTAGGCGATGGTGCAACCCTGATCCGGATTTCTGCTCGGATCTGCCGGTCGCGCCGCTGCTAAGAAGCCTTCGAGCCCATCTGGAGGAGCAGGTCCTGGAGGAGGAGGGGTTCGTTCGGATTGCGTATCAGGTTCTCGGTGGTGTTCTGGATCAGCTGCAAGGAGCGATCAGCGTTGGCATCGGGGGCCGCCACCAGCCGATCGCGATAGGCCCGGGCCAACGTCGCCATCCCGAAGCGCAGCTCGTCCGACCGTTGACGCCGCAGCTCACGTTTGTGACGAGCCACCAGGTCCGACCGACCGGAACCCCGCTCTCCGAGCTGCTCCACCCGTGCCTCCAATTGCTGGATCTCCTCGGTGTGCTTGGCCTCTAGCGGCCCCTGGGCTCCGTCCATCCCTGTGCGAAGCTCGCCGACGAGGGCCACCACCGTCGACCCCGTTCCATCCAACCGGTGGGGTACCTGACGCCACAGCTCGGCTCTTGCCGCCAGACCATCATCGGCGGCCAACAGCTTGGCCCGCTCGAAGTCACCCCCCGAGGCGGTGGCGGCAGCCAGAGCCCGCTCCGACCCGATCCCTCGATCCCCCAATGCGGTCGTGATCTGCTGGATCGACAGCGGCCCGAAGTCAACGGTCACGCACCGGCTGGCAATCGTGACCAGCTCCGGTGGCACCTCCTCAGCCAACAACACGAAGATGGCCGACGGGGGTGGCTCCTCGATCACCTTCAGTAGCTTGCCGATGGCTGCTTCCTCGATGGCGTCGACACCCTTCACCACGATCACCTTGCGGGCCCCCTCAACCGGTGAGCGCAGGCCGGCTCGGATGATCTGCTCGGCTTCGCTCACTCGCAACGCCGATCCCTCGGCCTCGATCACCACCACGTCCGGATGCTTGGCCTCCACCGCAAGCCGCACATGGCGATTACGCCCTTCCTCGAGCCGCTCGCTGTCGGCCGACGAACCGGCAGCAGAGTCGGCCAGCAACAGCCCAGCGAACCCGAGTGCGGCCGCAGCCGACCCGGAGCCGAGCGACCCTTGAAACAGATAGGCGTGCACGGGCGCCTGGACCGCCGTCTCCAACCGATCGAGCGTCGTCCGCTGCCCAACCACGTCGACCCACGGATCAACCCCGGCCCTGCCAACACCGCCGGCCGTGGGAGGCCCAACCTCGGACCCGGCCGAGCTCAAGCGGGAGCCCCGCTCACGATCGGGGCGATCGACGACCACACGGCCTCGGTCACCGCATCAATGCTCTGATCGCCATCGAGCACGATCCAGTTGTCGGCTTTGGCTGCCAGCTCCAAGTACGTGGAGCGGACCCGCTCATGGAAGGCCGCGTCCTCTTGCTCCAACCGATCCAACCCCCGATCGAGACGACGACGAGCGGCATCGAGACTGAGATCGAGCAACACGACCACGTCGGGCCAACACCCGTCTATGGCCCACGCGTTGAGCCGACGCACCTCGTCGACCCCGAGGCACCGTCCCCCACCCTGATAGGCCAGCGACGAGAACAGGCTCCGATCCGCGACCACATGTCGACCGGCGTCCAGAGCAGGCTTGACGATCTGAGTCATGTGCTGAGCCCGGTCGGCCGCCATCAACAGGGTCTCGGCCCGCGCCTCAACCGGGGCCTGCCCTGGCTCCAACAGGAGCTTGCGCAACTGGGCTCCCAGCTCGGTCGCCCCCGGTTCTCTCGTCAGTACCGCATCGAGCCGCTCGGCCAGGACCTGGGCTTGGGTGCTCTTGCCCGATCCCTCTCCCCCTTCGAACACGATGTAGGCCACAGCCGCTAGATTCCCTCTCCCTCAGCCGCCTTGGTCGCCCCTTTGGGCGCCGCCGTGCTCTTCGTGGCCTTGGCCGACTTCTTGGTCGACTTCTTCGGCGCTCGTTTGCCAGCAGCCTTCTTGGCTCCCCGCTTCTTGGCCGCCTTCTTCTTCGGTGGATCCAATTCGAGCTTCTGGCGACGGATCGTCAACAACTCAGAGGCTCGCATGATGTCGATCCGCTCGACGGAATCCCCTTGCTGGAGGCTGGCATTGACCTCACCGTCGGTGACGTAGTCGCCGAAGCGTCCGCTGCGCACCACGACCTCACGGTCGCTCACCGGATCGATACCAAGCTTCTTCAACGGACCCGTCGCCTTCTGCCCCCGACGCCGCTTCGGTTCGGCAAACAGGGATAAAGCTTGGGCCAGATCCATGGTCAGCAGGTCAGCTTCTGCTTCGAAGCTGCGGGTGTCGTGACCATCTTCGCCCTTGCTCGCCTTTTCGATGTACGGCCCATGGGGACCGTTTCGAGCAATGATGTCGAGCCCATCGGCGGGATCGGTGCCAACGACCCGCGGGATCGTCAACAGCTCGAGCGCCTGGTCCAAGGTCAGCGTCCCCATGTCCATACTCTGGAACAGAGAGCTGGTCTGAGGTTTCGTGTCGCTCTCGTCGTCGTAGACCCCCATCTGCACATAGGGCCCGAACTTCCCGTCCTTGACGACAACCGGCAGGCCTGTGTCAGGGTGCTCCCCGAGTGGCATCTCGTCGGGAACGGACAGCATCTCCTCGGCCCTTGCTGCCGTCAACTCGTCGGGGGGGATGTCATCCGGGATCGACTTGGTGTCCTCACCCCGCTGGAGATACGGCCCATACTGACCGACCCGAGCCACGATCTCCACCCCGTCCGAATCGACACCGATGGGGATTGAGTTCACGGCCCTGGCGTCGATATCACCGAGACGATCATTGACCTTGTCCCGTAATCCGGGATAGTCCTCGACCCCGAAGTAGAACCCGGACAACCAGGGCACTGCATCCTCGGTCCCACTGGCGATCTCATCGAGATCCGTCTCCATCTGAGCGGTGAAGGCGTAGTCGACGAGGTCAGGAAAGTGCTGTTCGAGCAAGGTGACGACGGCGAAGGCCAAGAAGCTGGGAACCAGAGCCGTGCCCTTCTTCCAGGCATACCCCCGATTCTGGATCGTGCCCATGATCGAGGCATAGGTCGATGGGCGACCGACTCCGAGCTCCTCCAACCGCTTGACCAGCGACGCCTCGGTGAAGCGCGCCGGTGGCTGGGTGTCGTGACCAGCAGCAACCACATCGTTGAGGTGCGCCCCATCGCCCTGTTGGAGGGCAGGGAGCCGCTTCTGGTCGGCATCGTCGGATTCATCACCCTCGTCGGTGCTCTCGACGTAGACCTTCAGAAATCCCTGGTGGGTGATGACGGTGCCCGAGGTGGAGAACAGGGCGTTCTGGCCAGACCGTCCCTCGACCGAGAGCCGCAAGGTCACCGTCTCGCCGGTGGCGTCGGTCATCTGAGAAGCAACCGTCCGCTGCCAGATCAGCTCATAGACCAGACGATCCTGGTTATTCAGCTCCCCCGCAACCTCCTCGGGCGAACGGAACCGGTCTCCTGCAGGACGGATGGCCTCGTGGGCCTCCTGGGCGTTCTTGACCCTCTTCTGATAGGTCCGGGGTGAATCAGGCAGGTACTCGGCCCCAAAGCGCTCACTGATCTGGCTCCTGGCCGCCGCCACTGCCGTCTCCGACAGGGTGGTCGAATCAGTACGCATGTACGTGATGTAGCCCCGCTCGTAGAGCCCCTGAGCCACCCGCATGGCCTGGGCCGACGATAGGCGCAACTTGCGGCTGGCCTCCTGCTGGTAGGTCGAGGTGATGAAGGGGGCGGCGGGACGGCGCCGGTAGGGCTTCGCCTCTCGGCTGGCCACCCGAGCCGGGCGGTCCTGTACATCGGCGGCAACCGCTCGGGCGGCAGCCTCGTCGAGATGGACGGTGTCGACTTTCGCCAACACACCGGTCGAACCAAAATCCTTGCCGGTGGCGATCCGACGATCATCGAGCTCCAGCAGCGACGCGGTGAAGGGTCGCTCACTGCCAGCGGTGAAGGTACCGGTGAGATCCCAGTAATTGGCTGAGCGGAACGCCATCCGCTCCCGTTCGCGCTCCACGACGATCCTGGTCGCGACGCTCTGGACCCGGCCGGCGGACAGACGGGGCTTGACCTTCTTCCACAGGACGGGTGAGACCTCGTAGCCATACAACCGATCGAGGAGCCGTCGGGCCTCCTGAGCGTCGACAAGGCGCCGATCGAGCTCCCTCGGGCTGTCGATGGCTCGTTGGATCGCCTCCGGCGTGATCTCGTGGAACACCATCCGCTTGACCGGGATCCGAGGGTTCAGCACCTCCAGCAGATGCCACGCAATGGCTTCTCCTTCGCGATCCTCATCAGTGGCCAGTACGAGCTCGGAGGCCTCCTTCATCAAGGATCTGAGCTTCTTGACGTGATCCTGCTTCTCCTTGGACACGACATACAGGGGCTTGAAGTCGTTGTCGACGTCGATGCCGAGTCGAGCCCACTTCTCGGACTTGTGACTCTTCGGTACTTCGGCCGCCGTGCGCGGCAGGTCACGGACATGGCCGATGGATGATTCGACCATGTACTCATCGCCCAGATAGCCAGCAATGGTCTTGGCTTTGGCTGGGGACTCCACGATCACGAGCGGTTGGGACACGATCGGCAGGCTAGGAACCCAATGACCCCTTTTGCCAACATTTGTGACCAACTTTTACTTTTGGCGTCTAGCGGATAGGGACCGCTCGGTCCGCTCATTCGCCCTCTGACGAGGGCGAACAGCCATCGGCCTACCGGATTGGTGCCCATATCGCCTCACCTCCACAGAGCAGGGGATCTGGCTCTTCTCAGCGGACCTTCGAGCGCCTCGGCAAGAACGAGACATACCTCACTATTGGGCCCTTCAGAGCCCATTGGGCCCTTCAGCAGAGCCCATCTCGAGGGCTAGACGTCGATGGAGGTCCGCATTGGCTCAGGAGCGGAAGCCTGCTCAGGCTCGACCGATCGCAACACCACCCAGCCCACCAGGGTCGCAACAAGCGAGGCGGCCAGGATGCCGATCACGGCCTGCTCGATGACCTCATCGGAGACGAAGGCCAGGTTGGCGATGAATAGCGCCACCGTGAAGCCGATACCGGCAACGGCACCGGCCCCCAGCAGATGGTTGCTGCCAAGACCAGCCGGGAGTCGAGCCCAGCCGGCTCGGATGGCAACCATGGAGAACACATAGATACCGATCGGCTTGCCGACGACGAGTCCGGCGATGATGCCCCAAGTGACGGTCGACGTGAGCGCTCCCCCCAGGGCGTCACCCGTCAATTTCACCCCCGCATTCGACAGGGCGAACAAGGGGATGACGAAGAAGCTGGTCCAGGGGCTCATAAGGTTGGTGAGGCGGGCCGTGACCGGCTGCGATTCCCGGATCCGCCAGTTGGCATTGCGAAGGCTGACCGGATCAGCAGTCTCGCCGGACAAGATGTCCTCGACCTGCTCGAAGGCCCGGATGGCCAGCAGGGGGGCGGCTGGCGTCAGGAGCCCGAGCAGAACACCGGCGATGGTGGCGTGGACCCCGGATTCGTGGGTGGCAAACCACACCCCGGTTCCGATGATGGCGTAGATGGGGCTGTACCACACCCGAAATCGGGTGAGGATCACGACGACGGCAACCAAACCAGCAGCGACGCCAAGCCAGAAGAAATCCAGGTCGCTGGTGTAGAACACGGCGATGACAACGATGGCACCGATGTCGTCGACGATGGCCAACGTCAACAGGAACAACTTCAGCCGTTGGGGAACCCTCGGTCCTAGCAGGGCTAGTACGCCGACGGCGAAGGCAATGTCAGTCGCCATCGGCACACCCCAACCCGAGAGGGTGTCACTACCGAAGTTGAAGACGACGAAGAACAGGGCGGGCACCACCATCCCGCCAAGGGCAGCCACGGCCGGCAAGGTGGCAACTTTGAAGTCAGCTAGATCACCGTTTACCAGCTCGGACTTGATCTCCATGCCAACGACGAAGAAGAACAACGCCATCAGCGCATCGTTGACCCATTGGTGCAAGGTCAGATCCAAGAGCTCCGTCGAGGCGACGGTGAGCGACAGCGGGGTGTCCCAGAACTCGTGGTACGACTCACCGAGCGCTTCGCTGACCCAGAATCCGTTGGCCCACAGCAGAGCGGCAGCCGTTGCCACCAGCAGGAGGACACCTGATGCCGTCTCCTGGGCCAAGAACTTGACCATCGGTCGGGCCATCACCCGTGCGATGCGGGTGTTGCCGCCGCTCCACGTTTCGTGGCGAACAGTCAGGGAACCTTCGGTCAACCGGCTCTTGTCCTTCTGGCTCTCGGGTAAGCGTACGAGACCCCGACAGGCTACTGGTGAAGTTCCATTTCCACAGTTGTGCCCTCGAGCCCGGAATGGAAGGACAAAGCACTGCTGAGGTGCTGCATCAGGGGGATCCCGAACGCTCCTTCCAGCAGCAAGCGATCGGGATCTGTGATCTCGGGGGCGGAAGGCTGGCGATCGAACCCGGGACCCTCATCGCTGACCGAGAGCTTCACCAAACCAGATGCGACCTCACACCGCACCAGAACCCGACCATCGTCATTGCGAGCCAGATTGGCTTCGATAGCGTTGGTCGTCGCTTCAGAGGTGACCCATCGCAGGTCGTCGAGGCGGTCGCCTTGGATGGCGTCTACCGCATTGGTGGCTGCGGCCACGATCATGCGAACGACGGCGACCATATCGACACGGGAAGGGATCTCGATCTCGACCAGGCCCCGCCCTAGCAGAGCAGAGTCGGTGACGCTGAGATCCTCATCCATTGACATCAAATCTACACCAAACCTACCGCGATCCGACAAATCGCTGAAGCTTGTGCTCTGCACCTTCTGCAACCGCTAGCCCGGTGTAGGGAAACCTTCACTGCAATCCCGCCTGCCAACCCAGAAATGAGTCGATTCGTGAACCATGAGGGCGGCGCAACCATGGCCAGGGGTGGAGCGCTGCCAGCTCGAGACGAGCCGACCGTGTACGCCATCCCGGTACAGGAGTGAAGGTACCGGCCAGACGGCTTCCAGCCAATAGGTCGACTGGTTTACCAAGCAGGATCTTCACCTCACGGCTGGCCGCTAGCTCGCTCAGGGTCTCCGTAATGAAGACGAGCCGCTTTGACGACAACCGCAGTCGGGCCAGCAGGGGCTCATCGAACACGAACACCGCCGGTACATCAGGGTGGGCGGTGAGGGCCGGATCATGGTCGCCCAACGATTCGGCCGTGAGCCAGACCGCATCGGGCTGATCGTTCACCACCGGTTGGCTCGGCCCGGTGGTATGGACGAGATCGGGATCAGCTTCGAGGAGGTAGTGCTGGCCGAAGCCTCGGGCTGCCACCTCCGGGGGCCACTGCTCGATCGGGCATCTCGTTGCCATCTCGCAGCTGGCGCACAACCCCGGCGCATGTTCCTCGACCTGCCAGCGGGAGAACCCGCTCGAGGGATCGGCCCCGGCCCCCGATACCTGGAGCCAGCCAAGCCGGTTGGCCGCCCGGGATCCATCGAGAAGGTGGGTGAAGAAGTAGTCGTCGCCCTGGCGCCATTTTTGGTGGTTGCGTACGGTCCATTGGCTGGCCAGCCATTGGCGGGTGGAACCGACGAGCCAGCCGTCCTCTTCCAACTCGTCCAGCACCAACTCGATACAGCCGAGCCGTCGATCCCAGGCTGGTGGCGTCGGTCGGCTTGCGGCTTCGCTGTCAT
>JAAETV010000040.1 GCA_024227975.1 Actinomycetes bacterium | reverse complement strand
GTGCAGGTCTGATCGGTCGGACAAAAGGGCGTGTGATGACCGGTGGATTGGCCGACCCTCGCTAGCGAAGAAGACATTGCGATCACCGCCGACAGAGGTGTTGCCCGACCACTCGTAGCCGGGGAAGACGACGAAGCGCTCGTCTTCGTGGAACTCGGCGGTCAGCTCGTTGAGGTATGTCCAGAAGGCGTTGTTGACCTGGAAGTCGTTGGCCTGGTGGCTGACCACATCGAGGAAGGCTTTGTTGCGAGCGAAGTCAAAATACTGCCTCGATGTCGTGAGGCCAATGGATTCGCCACTCTGGCCATGGAGGTCACCCCAGTAGCCGGACAGATCTCCTTCACGGATCAGGAGTGGGCCGGCCTCGGCCACACAGGTGCTCCCGTCGAGTACCCGGATCCGGAGGGTGCCATCGTGGGCCACGCTCAACCCATCGATGGTCAGAGCAGCTTCTCCCCGGGGGTAGTCGAGCTCCTCGGGCAACCCACTCACTGGGAGGGTGCTTTCCAGGCGGAACCTCCCTGAAGCCTGGGGGGTTGGATTGCCCCAGACGTCTTCGGCCTTCAGTCCGAGTCGGAATCGTTCCCCGGGACGACGCAAGGTTGGCAGGACGGCGCGCCACACCTCCGGTGGACCAGCCACGATGGCGATGTGAGGGGTGTCGGGGAGGGGTACGTAGTGGCCGACAGCGCACACATCGGCCAAGACCTTGAACTCGAACCCGGGCTCGACGATCGTCTGCATCTTCATGCCGGGCGATCCCTGGGACGTGTCGCCGAAGACCACGGTGATCTTGTCGCCCTCGCGTAGGTACCCGTCGTGGAGGCGTACTGTCAAGGCCCGGCCCCACGGCCGCTGGAAGGCCATGGGGCCGCATATCAGTGATAGTCGTGACGAGTTGTTGGTGGTCGCGGTGACATAGTTGGCGCCGGTGGGATCAGTCGTCTGAAGGTTGCCCCAGTCGCCCATGTACCGGAAGGCGATTCGTATGCTGCCGGTGTCGTCGATCCCGTACCGGCCAACGGTGTACACAAGCTTGAATGTCTGGGCGCTCCGTACCTCGAACGACCCGCGGGGCTCTAGCTCCACGTGCCCGTACAGGGTCGGGTCTGTTCCCGGTTCGGCTGCCGGCCAGACGTCGCCGACGAACTCCGGACTGACAACATCACTGGACAAGGGAACTGACCTCCCGGCTCGTGTCATGGGTAGCCAGTTCAGCAGCCAAGATCAACAATAGGAAGTTGCCAGATCTCGGCCAGGGCCCGCAGCTCGATTCGGTGGTCGCCGTAGACGATGCCGTAGTGGTGCTCCAGACCCTCGGTCATGATCGTGTTCAGCACCGACTCAGCCGAACGGTCGAATCGGACCACCCCCGCCGTTCCCCCGTACGCCAATGGCGCTCGCAGCATTTCGCCGCCGCCGATGACGAGGCGGTGGGATCCACCGGATTGGCTGAGACGGGCGATCGTGACCCGACCGGGTTTGAGGGGGAACTCGTGCAACAGTGGCTTGCGCCGGTTGGAGTGGACGGTAGGCCCGGCCGCCACGGTTGGGTCGGCCATGTGGAGGGGAGCGACGCCACAATGCCAGAACACCGCGGTGTCATCGTTGGCGTCGACATCCACCAGATCGGCAATGAATGGTGGCTCGTTGGCCAGCTCACGGAGCACAACGCTGGTCAATGTGCCGTAGGCATCTGCCTCGCACCCTCCGGGGATGCCGTCGTCGGTGAGCATGGCTTGGGGCGCACAGGCCGCCGCTCCGTAGACGGTGAAGCACTCGGGCCAGCATCGGGTGGCGAAGCCGGTCCAGCCATTGTCGGTGGCCAGCTCCCTGAGGCCGCAGTAGATCCGGAGACTGTGGTCCAGGGATTGCTGATCGAGCTCCTCGAGTGACCCGAGGGCCTGAGAGGCTCTGAACTTCGCGGCCTCGACATCGTCGACGGGTGCTGCTTCGGCCGCGCTGAACAGGTCGTCGAGCTCGACCCGTTGGATGGTGACACCAGTCAGCTCACGTACGGTGTCGGCCTCGTAGCGGCAGGGATCGAATCCGTCCGGATGCTCACCGATTACCCCAGTCGTTGAGCTGGCCAGTACAGAAGCAACCCGTTCGGCCGAGTGGCGGGCCTCATCGGTGATCTCGATCTCCAACTGGGTTGACTCGACCGGTGGCGATGCGATCCCAACATTGAGCAATGAGCGAATCTCGACCCCAACCATAGGGTCGTCCGGGGCCCGGTAGAGATAGCCCAGTGATCTGCCGGCCTGCCCCAGAGCGAAGGCCGCCAGATTGGTACCGCAGAGTGAGTTGAGGCGGAGTCGCCCGCCGGTGCGCTCTTCGGGAAAGGCCCAGAAGACGAGTGGGGCATCGACAGCGGCGGCCAGCGTCTTGGTCATGGTGGCGTCGGTGAACGTCACCTGGAGCACGATGAGGGCATCGAGCTCGGCGTCTCGAAATGAGGTGATGGCGGCCTCGGTGGTCGCGGCGTCGAAGAGTAGGTTCCTTGACCCGATCCACCCGGGGGCGACCTCGTCGAGCACGGAGAAGGCGGCCTCTGCCACCTCCTCGGCCAGGTCGACGTCGAAGGTCGGGCGGGCTAGGGCGATCACGCCCGTCGTGCTCATCGCAGGCTCCGCTCATTCGATTGTTGCTGGATCGGGTGTGTTGTCGGTTTCATCAGCTCATTCCTTCAGCAGGGCCTCGACTTCGGCTCGGTGTGGTGCGCCTCGTCCCGCGCCCTCTCGGGTGCACTTGAGAGCGGCGGCGGCTGCCGCGAACCGGACGGCATCGGCCTCTGATTGTTCTTCGGCCAGGGCGAGAGCCAGCGCCCCATGGAAGACATCGCCGGCACCGGTGGTGTCGACCACATCAACCTCGAAGGCGGGGAGATGGCGGATCGAGTCACCCTCTCGCCACAGCACTCCATCACCTCCGAGGGTCACGGCCAACCAGGCATTCGTGTGCCGGGCCATCGAGACCAGGCCGGCCTCCGGGTCGCTGGTCTCTGCCGTCGCTTCGAGGGCGGGTTGGGAGAAGGCGACATGGGTCGCCAGGGACAGTAGCTCGCCCCCCCGGTCGGCCAGTGGCCGGTCGAAGTCGAATACCGATGGGATACCCCTCGATGCCGCCGATTCCAGGGCTCGCAGCGCACCCTCGGGCCAGCGGACGTCGACTAGGACCGCATCGACGTGGTCGAGGTCACCGGCTGGCCCCGTATCACCCCCAACGAACAACGCGGCCGGTGTGTGGTTGACGATGGTCCGCTCCCCGTGCTGATCGACCAGAACCGTGCTCACCGGGGAGCTGATCCCGTTCATCACCTGAACGGCTCCCGTCTCGACCCCCACCGCTTCCAGGTCAGCGAGAATCGATGAGCCGACCCCGTCGTCGCCGACCCGGCCGATATAGCGGGCCTTGCTCCCCAGGCGAGACACGGCAATTGCAGCGTTTGCAGCAACCCCGCCGCTGACCTCCTGAAAGCCATGAGCGTAGAACTTCCCACCGCTGGTCGGGAGGGCGCTCACCTGAAAGACGAAGTCTCGTACGGCAATGCCGACGCAGGCGACCGATATCATCGACTGGCTCGTCGTGACGCAGGCGTCATCACGCAGCGGAGACTATCACCGACACCTCCGAACCCCCGGATGCGGCCGCCAGCCAAGCCGCATCTCCTTGGGGTGAGGGTAGAGGCGACCTACTGGCTGCCACCGAATGTATTGGTGATCCGGGTACCGAGATCGCTGAACGTGGTCTCCAGGGCTGAGCCGAAGGAGCCGGCCAGCTCCTTGAGGTCGGACTTCACCGCAACGTCTTCGGCCGCGTCACCGAGAGCCTCGAAGACATCCTCCAGGGCAGCAGTCGCCTTGTCGAGAGCCTCGCGCACCCGATCGTCGCTCTCCGTATCGTCGTGACCGGACCGTTCCTCCTCCAGGTGAAGCTTGAGCTTGAGACCAAGGGCCTCGCAGCGCTCCGCCACCTCCTGCCATGCATGCTTGGTTCCTGTCATGAGGTCACGGTCGCGTCATTACCGCCGATCCGCAAGGGTCTTCTGTCCTGCCTGCCGGCGACCACTGAACGGACTCGGCGAACAGCTCGTCGCCCCGATCCAGTCGACGTGCGATATACACCACCCTCGAAGGCTCTCGAC
>JAAETV010000039.1 GCA_024227975.1 Actinomycetes bacterium | reverse complement strand
TCGCTGGTTCGTTTGATGACCTTCATCGCCAGCTGGGACGTGAGAGTCTGGATGTGGGGCAGGCTGGCGAGCGTGTCGATGTAGAGCGCTTCGAACTCTTCGGCGTCGGCTGTGACGATTCGGAGGAGGTAGTCGGGCTGGCCCATCATGCGGGCGGCTTCGATGATGTGGGGCACGTCTTGGACCGCTTGTTCGAACTCGATCATCGACTCGCGGGTGACGGTGTTGAGTGTCACCCAGACAATGGGCTCGTAGCTGCAATGCTATCCATAGCAGTTGATGCTACCCAAGGCCGGTTCTGTGGAGTGGTTCGCTAGCGCCTGCCGTGAGGTGTCGACCAACATAGGGCTATGGAATCGACCTATGACGTGGTGTGGCCTCGCTCACCGAGAGGCGTTCAGGAACGGCGACGAGCCGACCGCCTGGACACGCTGGCCGGCAAGCGGGTGGCCTTCTTGTGGGACTACCTGTTTCGGGGTGACGAGCTGTTCCCCATTCTGGCCAACGAGCTGACCGGACGCTATGAGGACATCGAGATCATCGGCTACGAAGAGTTTGGCAACCTACACGGCGCCGACGAAAAGGAACGCCTCGACCATCTGCCGCAGGACCTGCGTGATCGTGGGGTCGACGCCGTCGTGTCTGGGATGGGTTGTTGAGGTAGTTGCACGCCCGCCGTGATGCGGGCATCCATCGCAGCAGAATCCGCCGGCATCCCATCGGTGTCAATCGTGTGTGACGGCTTCGCCGGTCAGGCCCGAGCCACGGCCCGAGGTCTCGGATACGACGGCCTGCCGTTGGCCGTCACTGTTGGTCACGTCGACGCTCAAACAGCTGATGAGATGCGCTCGAACTTCATCGAGTCCACCGTCGACCGCATCGTTGATGGCCTTCTCGACGATGATCCCCAGACTGAGAACAGCAACAACGAACCGGCCGCCCTCGAGATCGTCGTAACGGGAACGATCGACGAGATCAACACCCACTTCCTCACCCAGGGATGGAGCGATGGCAACCCTGTGATCCCTCCCACCATTGATCGAATCGAGG
Organism: Actinomycetes bacterium; assembly: GCA_024227975.1. The sequence goes on along the minus strand of JAAETV010000039.1, from coordinate 1,750 downwards.
GCTTTCTCGAGAACTCAGGCCATGACCCGTGGAAGACTTTGGGGGTGGCTCCCTCCTCCGGGCGGGATCTCACGATCTGGTCGATTGCCGTCAACGCCGTGATGGCGGGCTGCCGGGCCGAGCATCTGCCCGTATTGATCGCCATGGCCGAGATACTCGCCGACCCCGCCTATGGAGCAGAGCACTCAGGCAATACGACAGGAGCGGATGCCCTCGTCGTCTTCGACGGCCCCAAGGCCCAAGCCCTCGGATTCAACGCTGGCCCCGGGGCGATGCGCGAAGGGGCACATGCGAACACCAGCGTGGGCAGGTGGCTCCGCCTCTATCTGCGCAATGTCTTCGGCTTCACCGCAGACGAGCACGACAAGGCAACCTTCGGCAACCCGACTCGACCCGTCCTCACCGAAGACCTGGCTTGTCTCGATGAGATTGGCTGGTCGCCACTCAGCGTTGACTTCGGCCTCGACCGAACCGACGACGCGGTGACAATGGTCCGAATCAACAGTGGCACGATCATCGGTAGCGTGTTCGGCTCTACTCCCGACGAGATCGTCCCCTACCTCGCCAATGGACTCACCCGCATTGCGGCCTGGGATCTCACCCACGTCTACGGGCTCGGACACGATCAGTTCCAGCCCCTACTCGTCCTCTCACCGCTGCTCGCCCGGGTGTTCGCCCGCGCCGGCTGGACCAAGCCCGACGTCCAAGCCGCACTATTCCGTCACGCCCGGATCGAAGCCGGTATCTTCGAACGCTTCATAGGCGAGTGGAGCAACCTAACCGCCGGACGCCGGACCCTGATCGATCTCGTCGCTGAGGGCGCCCTCCCCCCGGTGTTCGCCCAATCCGACGATCCGGCTCGGCTTGTTCCCATCGTCACCCGACCCGAGCGACTCCTGATCGCCGTGGCCGGTGATCCAACCCGAGCCAACGCCTACGCCCTCAGCAACGATGGCCCCCACGGATGGTGGACAGCAAGATCCGTCGACCACACACCCGCCAGCGACCTCGTCTGCAATATCGGCGGGGCCTGTGGTCGGGCGACCTGACCCCAGCTACTCCCAACCACCGCACCAGATCGGGGTGCCAAAGAGAACCGCGCTAGCCATCGTGTTCGCACATGTCGTAGTCGCCGAAGTCGGGTATTGCACCATCGATGGCGTCGATCTCTATCAGGAACGGGTCTATGTCACAGCCCATGAATTGAATCGATGCGAGCCCACGGCCGGGTCCTTCACAGGCGTCGATCCCGTTGACCACATCGTCGATCGGGCTGAAGTCGAGCGGGCCCAGGGTCGAGTGAGGCACGGATACTTCGTTGATGTGCCCGTTGTGGCAGACCATCTCCACTACGAATCCATCAACCACGGCGGCGGTTGTCGTGGTCGGGGTCGTGGTCGTTGTCTCCACCGTGGGTTCGGTTGGCTCGGTTGTTTCACTGGCGTGAGCTGGGCCGGTGTTGGCTGGTTCAGACTCGTTGGCGACGCTGTCGGAGGTGATGGTCACCACAGCTAGTCCCCCAACGAGTAGAGCGATCGCAGCGATCGCGCCAACAAGAACGTGGCGTTGTGTATTGAAACCCGTATCAAACCATTGTCTTTGGGTTTGACGACCATCTCCTGGGAGTGCGGAGAAGGGCCTGGGGGACCGTGCTTCATCCACGTTCTGGGCGATTGCTTGGCGGATGAGGTTGTCTACTTCATCAGTCATTGGATCAGCTCCCGTAGCGTTCCTTTGGCCCGTGCGAGGT
>JAAETV010000038.1 GCA_024227975.1 Actinomycetes bacterium | reverse complement strand
GCTGGGATCTCGTCGAGGTTGTCGGGTAGCTGGGTGGTGATCTCGATGGCTTCGGGGTCGCGCCCGTTGGCTTCCGCCGTCGAGCGGGCCAGGTCGAGCAGGTCCTGGGGCGCTCCCCGTGCTGGGAAGTAGCCATCGCCCAAGCGGCCGGCCCGACGGGCGGCAAAGGGGGTGTCGCCTCCCACGATGATGGGGACCGAACCCTGGGCCGGCTGGGGGCGGCAGTAGGTATCGTCGAAGTTGATGAACCGGCCGTGGAAGGTTGGCCTGTCGGCCGTCCACAGCTCCCGCATGACGGCGACGTACTCGTCGGTCCTGGCTCCCCGGTCGCCGAATGAGGCACCAATGGCATCGAACTCCTCGCGCATCCAACCGACCCCGATACCGAGCAGGACCCGCCCACCGGACATGGCGTCGAGGGTTGCCACCTGCTTGGCGGTGATGACGGGGTTGTGCTGGGGCAGGATCAGGATTCCGGTGGCCAGGTTGATGGTCGAGGTCACCCCGGCCATGTAGGCCATCCACATCAGGGGATCGGGGAAGGGGATGTCGTCTTGGCCACCCGCCATCTTCCCATCGGGGCTGTAGGGATAGGGGGAGTCGTAGTTGGCCGGCACCACGGTGTGCTCGACTGTCCACGCTGACTCGAACCCGGCTGCCTCCCCGGCCTGGACCAGTTCCACGGCCCGAGCGGCTTCGGCATAGGGCCCCGTATTGCAATATCTCAACCCAAACTTCATTGGTTGGTCCTCTTTCTTGGACTAGCGACGGTGTTTCGGTCGCGGATCGGCCAGTCGACCGAGGGGTGAGCGGGCTCGGAGACCGCCGTCGACGACGAGATGCTCGCCGGTTACGAACGACGACTCATCCGATGCCAGCCACACGGCGGCGGCCGCGATCTCCTCGGGCTGGCCCAGCCGTCCGAGACTGTGAGCATCCAGGTTCACCTGGAGGGCCTTCGGGTCAGCCATCATCCGCTTGATCGGAGGTGTCTCGATGGTGCCGGGGCAGATGGCGTTGACCCGGATTCCAGACGGGGCGTGGTCGGTCGACAGAGCCCGGGTCAGGTTGATGATGGCCGCCTTGCTGGCGGCGTAGCAGACGGAACCTCCGTCGCCATGGAGTCCAGAGATGGAAGCGGTGTTGATGATCGAGCCTCCGCCGCGCTCCTCCATGGCCGGTATCGCGTATTTGGCCCCGAGGAATACCGAGCGCACGTTGACTGCCATGACCAGGTCCCAATCCTCGACGCTGAGCTCCACCGCAGTCCCCGGTCGTAGGGTGCCGGCGTTGCTGTACAACACGTCGAGCCCGCCGAACCGGTCGATGGTCTCGGTCACCATGGCCTCGACCTGATCGGCCTGGCTCACGTCGGCTTCCACCGAATGGCCGTGCCCACCCTCCTCGACGATGGCAGCCAGTGTCTCGGCTGCCTTGGCGCCACGGATGTCCACCGCCACCACGGCCGCTCCCTCAGCGGCGAACCGTTTGGCACTGGCCGCTCCGATCCCTGAGCCGGCTCCGGTCACGATGGCCACCTTGTTCTCCAGCAGTCCCATGGGTCCAAATCTGCCCAGTCAGGGCCGCTCTGGCAAGCTGGACGCGAAAACTGCGGGGGCGATCTGATCAGATTTGTCGGCTCGGGGCTTGTAGGTCGAACATCTGTTCGATAAGATAGTGAGACGTCGCCTTCGGGCAACGCTCGCAGCGGAAGCTGCCTTTCAACTGATCTGGTACTGCCCAGTCCCCATGACGTCGACGGTCGGGGCTTGGTTGAGCCTGTTGGAAGCGATGGTTCGACGTGAGCGCACTAGGCGATGCGATAGCTCAGACCCAGGCCGGATTGGCTGCTGTCCATGCTGCGGCATCGGCCCCCTCCGCCGTCGGGTCCGCGGAGCTGCTAGCGGCTTTGGTCGATATGCAGTCGCTGTTGGCCCAGGGCGAGGCGGCCAACGCAGTGCTGTTGGCCCGGGTTGATCTGGCCCAGCTCCCGACCGGTGAGCATGGTCGCCATTCCACTGCGGCTGCGGTTGCCGCCCACGCTCACACCAACCCTCGTATTACCCGGGCGGTACAACGACGTGGCCTCTGGCTCGTTGGGTTCCCAGTGGTCGGCGAGGCGTTCGCTTCAGGTTCCATCAGCCAAGCCCATGTTGACGCATTCCGAGCGGTGGAGAACCCTCGGACCGCTACTGCCTTGCTCGAAGCCCAGGACTATCTGGTCCAAGCTGCCGTCGACTGCCCTTGGGACAAGTTCCAGCGAATTCTCCAGTACTGGGTCAATGCCGCTGACCCCGATGGCGATGAACCCGACGACCAGCTCAACCGCCGCTCACTCAGCTACAAGACGAACCCTGACGGGACCGTCGACGGGCGTTTCACTCTCGACCCCCTCGCCGGCCACGCCTTCACCTCCGCTCTCGATCGCATCGTCCAGCGCCTCTGGCGCCAAGACCAAGAAGCTGGGTCCACCCGGACCGCCTCCCAACGACGAGCCGACGCCCTGACGATCCTGATCGGCAACGGAGCCGCCAACCCCGAATCGAACCTGCCCGGTGCCATGATCCACATCGTCATGAGCCAAACCGTGGCCGACTATGTCCTTGCCAGCCTCCCACGAACTGAAGGCCACTGGCTCCCAACGGAGTCGCCCCTCGACCCCGATGACATCGACGGGCGCTGTGAGCTCATGAATGGGATGCCCCTCCATCCGCGTTTTGCTGCCGCGGCGATGGCTACCGCCCAGTTCCGGCGCCTGATCTTCTCTACCGACGGGGAGATCCTGGAACATGGCCGAAAGACCCGCATCTTCCCGGCCCAGGCCAAGCAGGCACTACTGGTCAAAGCCCGCGGCCGATGCCAGGAGTCGGGCTGTGACGCTCCGATCACCTGGCTCCAAGCTGATCACTACCTCCCCTGGGGGCGAGGTGGGCCGACCGACATCGCCAACGGCCAGATTCTCTGTAGCCGCCACAATCACCTCAAGAGAGATCAGCCGCCGTCTCGCGGTGACCCTCCACCCGGCGATGCTCGTGATCCTGATGATTGGGGGGAAGGGCGATGAATCCGGTGGCATCAATCGGCCCCTACGCTCAGTTCTTCGGCCAACCCTTCGACATCTTCCAGAGGCATCGAACCCGGTGCCATGTGCTCGACCGCCATCCGGTTGGCTATACGGCGCAGCGCCTCGTTGACCGGGGTGGAGACCCCATGGAGTCGGCCCAGGAGCACTATCTCACCATTGAGATGGTCGGCCTCGATCCGGCCTTGACCTCGGGCCAGGCTCTGCCACGACGAGCTCCCGGCTCTCGGTCGGCCCTCGATCTCGTTCGTTCGCATCTTGCCCTGCCGCTCGATGACCTCGTCCTTGGTCGCGACCTCGATGCCGGCAGCGGCGAACACGGCCAAGGCTTCGGCTGCTGCTCGACGGCCGAGGTCGCTGCGTCCATGGGTTCGGCCACAGGCGGCGTCAAGGGCATTGCCGGTGTTGACCCGGAGCTTGGCGTATTTGAAGCGCATGACGGCTGGATCGGCCTTGGATCGGAACCGCGATCGTTCCAGATCAGCGGCCAGCCGCTCTACCCGATCGTCGACCCCGCCCGGGTAGCGGCCGACATCGAGCGACCCCAGGATCGGAGTCCCCGCCCCTTCGACTACGCCCGGCTCCATATGGACGCCAGGCAGGTAGACGGACATGGCGTAGACATACTTGAAACGGCGCAGGGCCAAGCGCTCATTCTCCACCCCGTTCTGGGCGCAGACCACGGCCACCTCTGGCGGGGCACAACGATCGAGTTGCTCCAATGCCACCTCCGTGTCTTGGGTCTTCATGGCCAAGATGACGGTGTCGTCCCTGGTCAAGGCCAACTCGGCTGGGTCGCCAACTGTGACCAGGGGGATCTGGTGGGTCCCATCGACGAGGTGGAGGGTCAGGCCGTCTGCTTGCAGAGCGTCGAGGTGAGCACCCCGGGCGATGAGGGCCACCTCATGACCGTGAAGGGCCAGGCTGCCCCCGATCACTCCTCCGATTGCTCCTGCTCCATAGATGACATATCGAGCCGACATGAAGTCAGTCTGTCGGTGGTCGGCCAGCGCCGCCACCCACCGCCACGAGCTCAGTCAGGAGCTGCGCGATTTTCTCAGGCTGGGCCCCACCTTCGGTATCGATCTCGATCACCTTGGAGCGGTTCTTGTGGCCGGCCACGATCGTCACCTGGCTCCTCCGCACGGAGAACGCCTTGGCCACCGCGGTCTCCACCGCTCGGTTCGCCTTCCCGTCGACCGCTGGCGCCTGAACCTCGACCAATAGTGCCCCGTGCTCGCCCCACGAGCCACCGACCCGGTTGGCACGGGCCCGCGGTTTGACCCGAATCTCGAACCGAATCATAGGTTCTTCCCCCTCCGAGAGCGGCTGCCCAGCCAGCGATCGACGCGGTCGGCTACGGTCGCTCCGTGCTTGGATTGATTACCGGCAGTGGCTTCTACGATCCCCCCGATCTCGCTGATCGTACGGCCGACGAGATTGTCACCCCGTACGGCCCGGTCACAATGACGAAGGGGACCTGGCGGGCCCAGCCGGTCGTCTTCGTCGCTCGCCACGGAACCGACCACTCGATTCCCCCTCACGCCATCAACTATCGGGCCAATGTGTGGGCCCTGGCCGATGCCGGGGTAACAGGTGTCTTGGCTACGGCCGTCAGTGGAGGGATCAACCCGTCGATGGGGCCTGGCTCGCTGGTCCTGATCAGCGATTTCTTGGATTTCACCAGTGGCCGGCAAGGTACATTCTTCGACGGGATCATCGATCCCGGGTTTGGTCGTGGCGGCAGGGGTGTCACCCATACCGACATGACTACCCCCTACCATCCGGAGATGCGCGCTCTACTTGGTCGAGCTGCCGACGAGGAGTCGGTCACCTTCATCGATGGTGCCGTCTATTGCACCACCAATGGGCCACGTTTCGAGACACCGGCCGAGATCAACATGATGTCGATTCTCGGCGGTGACCTGGTCGGTATGACAGGCTGCCCCGAGGTCATCTTGGCCGGCGAAGCCGGAATCCCCTACGCCTCGATCGGGGTCGTCTCCAACTGGGCGGCCGGGCTCTCCGACGCGCCACTGTCGGCCGCAGACATCATGGGTGTCGTTGAGGACACCGGCGATCAGCTCTATCGTCTGATTGGTCGTACCATCGAGTTGTACCGAGCAGGATCTCCTGAATGAATCTGGCAATTGACATCATCGCCACAGCCCAGGCTATGAATAGCCGCGGCATCAACCAGGGCACCTCCGGCAATGTCTCGGCCCGGACCAATACCGGCATGCTCATCACCCCTTCTGGCGTTGACTACAGCCACCTCACTCCCGATGACATCGTGGCCATGGACTTCGATGCCAGCTGGTTCGCCACGAGCAGTCTTCGGCCATCGTCGGAGTGGCGCTTCCATCTCGACATCCTCCGCAGCCGGTCCGATGTGAACGCTGTTGTACACACCCACTCCACCCACGCAACGGCACTGGCCATGCATGGCCAGGGGATCGGGGGCCATCACTACATGGTGGCTGCTGCTGGGGGTACCGACATCCGCTGTGCCCCCTATGCAACCTTTGGCACCCAGGAGCTCTCGGACAATGCCTTGGCCGCCCTCCGAGGGCGCCGGGCGTGCTTGTTGGCCCACCATGGCGTCATCACCACTGGCCCCGACCTCCCCTCAGCCCTCCAGCTCGCCATCCAGGTCGAAGAGTTGGCCCGCCAGTACCTGGTCGCACTGGCCCTAGGTGAGCCTCCGTCCCTACCGGCTGAGGAGCTGGAGGCAGTTGTGGGGAAGATGGGCCAGAAGGGATATGGGTCGAGCCCACGTGCGCTGGCAGGCGACGCAACGATTCTGCACCTCGACCGCTGAGCGCACACAGGAGGGGGCCGGATGAGGAGCCTGGAGTGGGTTGAAGAGGGGATCGAACTGGTCGACCAGACCGAGTTGCCCCAACAGGTGGTGACCCTGCGCATCGACGATGTCCCCAGCCTCGTCGATGCGATCAAGCGGCTTGCTGTTCGCGGTGCTCCCGCCCTCGGGGTTGCTGGCGCCTACGGGGTGGTCCTGGCGGTCAACCGTCACCACCCTGACCATGATCCCGACGGGTTCGAGGCGGCCGTAGCCACCTTGCGTTCGGCCCGACCGACTGCGATCAATCTGGCCCGGATGGTCGATCGGGTGGCCGAGATTGCTCGTCGCCATCCCGACCAGGCCCTGGGGGCCGCCCATGTCGTTCGTGACGCCGAGTTGGCGGCGTCGTTGGCCATGGGGGAGCGGGGGGCTGACCTGGTCCTGGAGCTGGTCGATCGCCGCCCGGTCAGGGTCATGACGATCTGCAACACCGGTGGTCTGGCCGCAGTCGAGCGGGGCACGGCCCTTGCCGTCATCCAGACCCTGCATGAGCGGGGTGAGCTGGCCGAAGCGATCCCTACCGAGACCCGCCCCCTCCTCCAGGGTGGCCGCCTCACCACATGGGAGCTGGAGCGGATGGGAGCGCCGTTTCGGCTCATCGTCGACTCTGCCGGCCCGTTCCTGCTCGCTCGGGGCATTGCCGATGTCGTATTGATCGGGGCCGACCGGGTAGCCGCAAACGGCGATACCGCGAACAAGGTAGGCAGCTTCTCCCTCGCCCTGGGGGCGGCCAACGCCGAGATCCCCTTCATCGTCGTCGCTCCCGAATCGACAATCGACGAAGACACCCCCGACGGCGACGCCATCGTGATCGAAGACCGGGGCCCGGCCGAGGTCACGTCGGTCCTCGGTACTCCCATCGCTCCGGACGACACGGCCGCTATCAACCCCGCCTTCGATATAACTCCGGCCTCTCTCATCACGGCCCTGGTGACCGATCAGCGGGTGCTCCCCCTCGGCCGCTACTGAACAACGCGTCGGCACCCCGGGCACAATGGGGTATGGATACTGCTGAACCGGTTCGCCTGGTTGCGGACTATGTGGTTCCCTGCGAGGGAGCAGGAACCATCATCGCTGACGGAGCTGTCGATATCGGGCCCGACGGGCGGATCACGGCCGTCGGTACCGAGGCTGAACTGGAGCCTGGCCCTACGGTGCGTCGCATCGGAGGCCTGCTCATGCCCGGCCTGGTGAACACCCATGCCCACACTCCCATGACCCTGGTTCGTTCCGTTGGCGACGGGCTCCCTCTCGACCGCTGGCTCACCGAAGCGGTGTGGCCCCTGGAGGCCAAGATGACCCCCGATGATGCCCACTGGGGCATGGCCCTGGGGTCGGCCGAGATGCTGCTGGCCGGGGTGACCACCAGCTGCGAGATGTACCTCTACGAGGAGGCACTGATCGAGGCAGCCCAGCTCACAGGGGCTCGCCTGGTCATGACTCCTGGTGTTATTGCCGGCCTCGCTCCTGGCGGCAATGTTGAGCCTCGTATCGAGGAGATCGATCAGTTCTACCACCATCACCATGATCCGGAGGGGAGGATTCATATCGGGTTCGCTCCCCATTCTGTCTATGACCTGACCCCGGCCCAGTGTGGTGAGATAGCTGCCCGCGCCCAGGCCGTTGGGGCCCTGTTCCACATCCATCTCGAAGAGACAGAGGCCGAGCGCCAACTCGTCCTCGATACCCATGGGGCGACGGCGACAAAGTTGCTGGCCGACCAGGGGGTACTGGAAGGTCCGGTCCTGGCCGCCCACGGCATCTGGCTCGACGAGACCGATCGCCGCCTCCTGGCCGAGGCGGGAGCCGCCGTGGCTCACTGTCCCCAGTCCAACCTGAAGCTCGGCTCGGGGATCGCTTCGGTGCCCAAGCTCCTGGCCGACGGGGTCATTGTCGGGGTCGGTACCGATGGCCCAGCATCGAACGATGATCTCGATCTGTGGGAAGAGCTGAGGCTGGCTCCCCTGTTGGCCCGTGGCTCGACCCACGATCCACAAGCCCTCGACGCCGCCGGGGCCCTCGACCTGGCCACCCGCAGCGCGGCCAAAGCCCTGGCCCTGGACGACATCGGTGAGCTGCGGCCGGGGGCCATGGCCGACCTCATCCGGCTCGATATCGACGTCCCCGCCTTCAGCCCGTGTCGACCCGAGACGATGCTGAGCCAATTGGTGTTCGCCGGGTCGGCTCGGATGGTGACCGACGTCTGGGTGGGCGGAGCGCAGGTCGTCTCCGATCGAGAGCTCATCACGGTTGAGATAGGACCCCTGATGGTCGAGGTCAATCAGCGGGCCCGTCGTCTCGCGGGCTGAGGCGACTCGTTACCGCCGTCGGTCAGCCACGTTGCCAAGCTGTCATGTGGGGTGGCGACGCCAAGGGGGACGGTTAGGCTCCGCCTTGCTGACAATGTGGAGAGGACGACACATGCGCAAGAAGCTCTTGGTACTACTCGCAAT
>JAAETV010000037.1 GCA_024227975.1 Actinomycetes bacterium | reverse complement strand
CTGTGATGAAGAACTGTGATGAAGAACTGTGATCAGTTGTCGTGAATTGTCGCTTCACGTTGAAACAAGTAGGTCATTCGACCCATGCAATCACGAGATTTGGGTGGAAGTACTAGCTTTGCCAAGGCGCACCAACGCTGAGGTGGGTTGAGAAAGAGAGTGGGGATAATGGAGAGGACAGTATCGGTCGCAGGTTCCGCTGCTGACTCGGTCGTTGATCGGCTGATAACGGCCGAGCACGACGACCTGGCGGACATCCTGGCCATGGTGACCACACTCGAGCAGCTCCGCCGCCGAGGTCTGACCCCTGACCAGATGGCACGGCACATGGATATCGAATGGGTGGAGTGTCCCGGTGGGGGTGCCTGGACAGCGGCAACTGTCACCACCATCCTGGAGGTCGTCGACACCTTCCATCTCGATGGATCAGGAACCGAGGCTGAGCCCTCAACCGGGTCCACCAGCCTCGATCCTCGTACCAGTCGTGAGGTCATCGTGGATTCACCGGCCATCGAGCGAGCCAAGCAGACGAACCGGGCACCAGCCTTTCTCGACGAGCACCCTCCCGACAACCATCCTCGTATCCCCACCAGCGATGAGGGACGACGGGGCCGTCGACGACGAACGAGGAAGAAACGGCGGAGCTAGAAAGCTCTCCGTCCGAGTCACTCCCCGTCAGCCCTCCTTGCGGCGGCGAATCTCAGCGCTGACGGCAGGCACCACCTTGTGCAGGTCGCCGATCACGGCGTAGTCGGCCTTGGCTACCATATTCGCCTCAGGATCAGTGTTGATGGCAAGGATCATCTTGGAGGCAGCGGCCCCGACCCAGTGTTGGATGGCGCCCGAGATTCCAGTGGCAACATAGACTTCGGGGGCGATCCGAGTTCCCGTCTGGCCGACCTGATCTGTATGGGGGCGCCAGCCATTGTTGGTCACGGCCCGAGAACAGCCAACGACGCCACCCAACAGCTCAGCCAGCTCTTCCAGCGAGCCGAAGCCGTCGGCCGAACCCACACCACGGCCTCCACTGACGACAACCGGAGCAGTGGCCAGGGTCACCCCTTGGGTCGAGACCTCACGGTCAACGACCATGGTGACGGTGACCGATGGGTCGAGATCAGGCTCGAACACCGCGACCCTGGGTTCACCATTGGTACCAGCCTCGACCGGCTCAGCGACCACCGAGTGATTGGCCAGGGTCAACAGCTTGAGATCGGCGTCGAGCTCGACGTCTTCCAGCAATGACCCACCCCACTGGAGACGGGTCACCCGCCATGGCTCGTCGGACTCGTCAGGCTCGACCAATACGCAGTTAGCAACAAAGGGAGCGTCTGTCCTGGCCGCGATCTGGGCCATCACTTCATTGCCTCGATCGGTGCCGGTGGCCATGATCACCTCGCAATCGAGATGATCGGCCAGCTGGACAATCCCGTCAGCCCAGGCATCAGACCCGTAATCGCTCAACAACTCATGAGTCACTAGGTGTACGGTCTCGGCCCCGAACTGGGCGACCTCATCCACGACCTCGTCGCCCCCCCTGCCCACGACAACGGCCTCCACTGCCTCGTCCAAGGCGGCACCAAGCTCTCGGGCCCCGGTGAGGACCTGACGGGCGGCATCGCCCAATACTCCCCGATCATGTTCGACCACAACGAGCACGGTCATGGCAGGGTCCCCAGCTCTTCGAACAGGTCGACGACGGCGGCGGCCGCATCCTCTCCATGACCGAGGATCTCGGTATGGCTCTCGGACTCGGGCGGCTGGTGGAGGAGTCTGAGGGTTTGACCTCCCGGATCAGCCTCTATCTCCAGCGTCACCAGCTCTACCTTCTTGGATGCCAGGCGGCCCTTCATCGTCGGGTAGCGGGGCAGGTTGATGCCCTCTTTGACCCCCAGTAGGCACGGAGTCGTCAGCCTGTAGATCTCGGACCCGGCTTCGACAGGACGACGGGCCACGATCTGGTCGCCATCGACCTCGATCCCCTTGATGCCGTTGACCATGGGCCGTCCGAGGCTACGTCCGACCCGGATCCCAACCTGGAACCCCCCGGCGTCGGCCGATTCGTTCCCGAACAGGATCAGGTCGAAACGATCACCTGTGGCTTCCAACTCGACCACCGCCTTGGTCAGTGCATCAGCGGTGCGCTGGGGATCCCAGGCGGACTCCTCGGTCGGGATCAGGACGAGCTCGTTTGCGCCGACACTGGCCGCATAGCGGAGCTGCTCTTCAGCCTCGTCCGGCCCCAGGGTGAGGACGGTCACGGTTCCGCCGCTGGCGTCAGCCAGTTGGACGGCCTCCTCGACCGCGCACTCCTCATGAGGGCTCGTTGTGAACCCGAGATGCGCCGTCTCGACCGCCTGGCCATCAGGGGTGACGTTGATACGAGCTCCAGGAGCGGGTACCCGTTTCACACAACAGAGGATCCTCATCGGTCTACGACTTCATCCGGGAATCGTCGGGATCGAACAAGGGCTTCGACCCGACTCGGGCCACAGCCACCGGGAACAACTCATTCATGTACATGACCTGAAGGAGAGTACCTTCAACCGCATGCTCGGGTGGGAGATAGGCCATCAGCAGATACTCACCGAGCGAGGGAGCCCGGCCGGCCGTCGTCACCCGTGACACCCTTCCCTTCCGATCGACGATCCGCTCTCCGTCGAGGGTCAGGATCGGCTCGTTGCCACCCGTCGGATAGCGGGGTCGACCTGAGCGATCATGGTGGTCGGAGATCGTCAGAGTGCAGAGCACGGCAGCCGGGTCTTCAGCTCGGGCTTCCAGGTAGGCAGCCTTGCCGATGAAGTCGGCGGCTTTGACCTTGGGGCGGGCCAGACCGGCCTCGATCGGGGTGTACTCACTCTCGAGCTCGGCCCCCATCAGGCGGTAGCCCTTCTCGATCCGGCCGCTCGTTCCATAGACCCCGATCCCGACTGGGACCACCCGGTGGTCCTGGCCCGCTTCCCAAAGGGCATCCCACAGGGCAGGGCCATCACTCCAGTCGACATAGATCTCCCAGCCGGCATCGCCGACATAGGAAATTCGGAAGGCCTTGGCCGGCACGCCCGCGATGGTGAGATCGGCGGTGGTTCCGTATGGGAACCCATCTTGAGACAGGTCGGCGTCGGTCAGCGAGCCGACGAGGGCCGCCGCGTTGGGGCCCCACACCCCAATGGTGCAGATGTCGGTGGTGCGGTTGGTGAACGTGACGGCCGCCGGATCGGGGAGGTATCGCTTGATCCACTGCTCGTCGCGGCCACCATCGAAGGCCCCGGTGACAACCCGGAAGTGGTCGCCACCCAACCGCATGACAGTCAGGTCACTGTGGAACCCCCCGCCTGGAGTCAGGAACGGGGTATAGACCGAACGCCCGATGGCGACATCACACTGGTTGACAGTCAAGTACTGGATGGCGTCGAGGGCCCCCGGGCCTTCGAGATCGAAGATCTGGAAGGCGGAGAGATCCACCATTCCCACCCCGGCCCGCATGGCCAGATGCTCGGCCTCCTGGATCGGTGACCACCAGCGGTTGTCCCACTCGGCCGGCCTTTCCGACAGCCCGTAGGTCTCGACCAGGGGGGCATTGGTTTCGTAGTACTGGGGACGCTCCCAGCCCCGGGCATCGTAGAACACGGCCCCCAGGGCCTCTTCTCGACTGTAGAACGGGCTCTTGAACTGTCCCCGCTCACTGTCCCACTGCTCCCGAGGGTGGACGATGCCATAGGTCTTGTTGAAGTGCTCAGCGCAGCGAGCCTCGATGTGTTCGACCGATCGTTCGTGGGGGTAGAGGCGAGCAATATCCGATCCCTCGGGGTCACACAGGTGGGGGTAGCCATGGGTCATCCACTCAGCGACCAGCTGGGCGATCCCGGGCCCCTCCTTGACCCATACCGCAGCCGCCGACCACAGGTTCTCGACCTCGGTCTGGCCCAGGACCGGCATGGCGTCGGGAGTCAGCGACAACAAGCCGTTGATGGCATAGCGGATCTCGGCGTCGTCGAGGATGTCGCCCATCAGCTCCAGGGCCTGCTCCATCTGGGGGTCGAAGTCGTCATCGGTGAAGGGCATCTCGGTCGGCGAGAGGGCTGCCTCCTCGTTGGACGGGATCTCGTCCGGGCGATGGAAGATGGGGCGGTGGGCGTATGACCCAACCTCCATCGACCCCGAGCTCTGACGCTCGTAGCAGAAGGTGTCCATGTCTCGGACGATGGGATAGCCGATCTCGTTTCCGGTGGCTTGGAGGATGTCGATGGGCCCGACATCAGCCATCTGATGGACAGCCGGGGTCAGGGGGATGGTGGCTCCTGCCATCTCTGCGATCCGTGGGCTCCACACCCCGCAGGCAACAGCCACCGTCTGGCAGCGAATCGTCCCCTTGTCGGTCACGACGGCCGAGACCAGCCCGTCGGTCACCTCGAGATCGGTCACCTCGGTGTTGGCAAAGGTCTGTAGGAGGCCATTGTCCTGAGCACGGGCCCGCATCATGGTCCCGGTCTCCAGCGAATCGACGACGGAGGCGCTCGCTGTGTAAAACCCGCCGAGGAGGATGTCAGGATTTATGAACGGCACCTTCTCCTTGATCTGCTCGGGGGTCAACATCTCAGCTTCGATGCCCCAGGTCTTGGCCGACGTCATCCGCCGGCGGAGCTCTTCCATCCTCTCCTCGGTCCGCGCCACCTCTATGCCGCCACATGTCGTGTTGAGGCCGAGGGCTTCGTATTGACGCTGGCTCTCCAGCGTCAGGAAGGCCATCTCCTTGTTGTGGTCGACGGGGAAGATGAAGTTGGAAGCATGTCCTGTCGACCCACCCGGATTGGGCAGCGGCCCCTTGTCGAGCAGGATGATATCGGTCCAGCCAAGCTCGGCCAGATGACCGGCGAGGCAGCTGCCGACAATGCCGGCTCCGATGATCACAGCGTTTGCCGACTCGGGAACGCTCCCCGTTGGCTCAGTGTTACTCATATCGGTTACTCATTTCCGGCTCTAGATTCTCACTCGGTGTTCTGTATACTGGAATGGTTCTGCATTGTGGAACAGACGGACGGAAGACTATTGCACAACCGCCCAAGCTGTCGAGGGGCTCCAACGCCCTGTGCGGTTGTTTGGGTGCCCTGGGCTGAACCTACAGGAAGTAGTCATTGGCATGCGCATACCTAGTGACCTCGAGATCGCGGCGGCGGCCGCCCTCAAACCCCTGAGTGAGATCGCCGACACGGCCGGCATTCCCACCGAGCACCTCGAGCCCCACGGCTCGGGAGCGGCCAAGATCTCGCTCGACGCCATCGAGGCCATGGCCGATCGGCCCCGAGCCCGCTATGTGGTAGTCAGCGCCATCACCCCGACACCGTTGGGCGAGGGCAAGACCACGACCGTGGTTGGCCTCGGCCAAGGGTTCAGCCATATCGACAAGAAGGCGACCATCGCCATCCGCCAGCCTTCGATGGGGCCCACGTTCGGCATCAAGGGCGGAGCCGCTGGTGGCGGCTACAGCCAGGTCATTCCCATGGAGTTACTCAACCTCCACCTGACTGGCGACATGCACGCGGTGACGGCGGCCCACAACCTCTGCTCGGCCATGCTCGACGCCCACATCTATCACGGCAACGCAGCTGGATTCGACGTCCACAACATCACCTGGAGACGGGTTCTCGACGTCAACGATCGAGCCCTGCGCAACACCGTCATCGGTCTCGGTGGCCGTCTCGACGGCGTCCCCCGCGAATCCGGGTTCGACATCACGGCCGCCTCCGAGGTGATGGCGGCCCTGGCCCTGGCCACCTCCCTCCAGGACTTGCGCCAGCGGATGGGCCGGATCGTGCTTGGCTACACCAAGTCCGGTGAACCGGTCACCGCGGAGGAGATCCAGGCCGCCGGGGCCATGACCGTGATCCTGCGGGAGGCCATCAAGCCAAACCTGATGCAGACCCTGGAGCACACCCCGGCCCTGGTCCACACCGGCCCATTCGGCAACATTGCAACCGGGAACTCGTCCATCGTTGCCGACCTGGTCGGCATCCGTTCGGGCGACTACCTGATCACCGAAGCCGGGTTCGGAGCCGACATGGGAGCCGAGCGGTTCTTCAACATCAAGTGCCGCAACTCGGGCCTCGCGCCGGACGCGGCGGTGCTGGTAGCGACCGTCCGTGGCCTCAAGGCCCACTCTGGAAACCATCGGATCGTGGCCGGCAAGCCCCTCCCCGAGGCCATTCTGGCCGAGAACCCCGATGAGGTTCATCAAGGCGGCGACAATCTGCGCAAGCAGCTGGAAAACGTGAAGATCCACGGAGTGACCCCCATCGTCGCCATCAATGCCTTCCCTGGTGACCATGACGGAGACATCAACGCCATCGCCGAGATTGCTGAGGAGTACGGGGCCCGATGTGCGGTCTCGACCCACTTCGTCGACGGGGGCAAGGGGGCGGCCGAGTTGGCTACAGCGGTGGCCGAAGCAGCCGACGAGCCGAGCAGCTTCGCCGTGCTCTACCCCGATGACGCCAGTCTCAAGGACAAGATCGAGACCGTTGCCACCAGGGTGTACGGTGCCGCCGGGGTCGAGTATTCGACCACTGCCAACAAGGCCCTCGCCACCTACGAAGCGGCCGGATTCGGTCACCTCCCGGTGTGCATCGCCAAGACCCACCTGTCACTGTCGTCAAACGCTGCACTCAAGGGTGCCCCGACGGGGTGGACCTTGCCGGTGCGGGAGGTCAGAGCTTCGGTCGGCGCTGGTTTCGTCTACCCCATCTGTGGTGATATGCGGACCATGCCCGGTCTGGGCTCGACCCCGGCCGCCCAGGGGATCGACATCGACGCCGACGGCGAGATTGTTGGCCTCAGTTGAGCACGAGCCGCTTCTCCGCTGAAGACAGCCCCCAGGGGCAAGCCCATGGGGCCGCCTACAGGGCCACTCTCGTCGCCGCCATGACCTACGAGGTCGTGCCCCTTTCGACGGTCGAAGCCGCCATCGAAGCCCTCCCTGCCACCTCACGGGTGTCAGTGACCTGTTCGCCGGTCAAGGGCATCGAGGCCACGATGGAGCTGACCGACCAGATCCGGAGCCGGGGCCACCAGGCCGTCCCCCACCTGGCAGCCAGAATGGTGGAGAGCCCTCAGCAGTTGGCCATGGTCGCGGCCTGGCTGCGATCCGAGGGCATCAACGAGGTTTTCGTCATCGGGGGTGATGCCGAGGTCCCACTCGGCCCCTACCCCGATGCCCTCACCCTCCTTCGGGATCTCCTGGCCAAGGACACCGGCCTGACGGGGGTAGGAGTGACGGCCTATCCCGACAGCCACCCCTTGATCGAGCCGGCCGCACTCCACCACAGTCTTCACGCCAAGCAGAGCCTGCTGGCCGAGGTCGGGATCGAG
>JAAETV010000036.1 GCA_024227975.1 Actinomycetes bacterium | reverse complement strand
TCCATCGGAGGGGCACCCGGATTCCTTAGTTGCTGCTCCGTTCCAGCACCAAAACCGGGATCTCGCGATCGGTGACTGCCTCGTACTCGGCGTAGTCGGTGTAGATGGAGACCATCTCGTCCCACAGCTTCTGGCGCTCGTCTCCGCTGGTCTCCCGAGCCGTGATCGGGTGGCTCTCGGATCCCAGCTGCACGGTCGCGGCCGGGTTGGCCATCAAGTTCAAGTACCAGGCCGGGTGCTCATCGTGACCGCTGTAGGAAGCGATCACCACCCACCCGTCGGGGTGGTCGCCGGCGATCAGCGGTCGTTCTCGATGCTGGCCCGACTTCCGGCCCGTCGTCCCCAACAGGATGATGTTGCCATCCTGCATCTTGGCACCCAACCGGCCCCCGGTCAGCTTGTAGAGCCTTCCGTGTAGACCGGCCAAGATTCGCATAACGCTCTTGTTGATCTTCGTTTGTGCCATAGGTGAGCCTATCCTCGCGCTGCGTCCGGCATCCTTGGGCCCGTGAGCACCCAGGCGGCGACCAATTCGGCATCGGCATCGACGTCAGTTGAGACCTCGACCCGTCGGATCAATGCCGCGGCCAAGCTTCTGGCTGGCATCCCTCACGATGTCGTCCGCATCCTCGACCGGCTTGATCAAGACGAGCTGGCCAACGTCGGCGAGGTCGTACGCCAACTCCAACGTCAACGGGCGATGGACAAGGGTGAACTCGAAGCCATCATCGCCAACGCATTCGAGGTGGGCTTCGGGCGAGACGGCCTCGGCACCCTTCCCTGGGTCGAGGGTGACATCATCGTCTGTCCCGGCGGTCTGGTGTCCAAGTCCCGAACCAGTCACCGCTGTCGTTTCGTCTCCGTCGACGACACCTGGATCTGGGAGTCCGGCGAGCTGCTTCGTGAAGACAAGCGCTCTTCACCTGGGGCTGAGGATGGCTTTCGTGCCGTTGCCCTCCTCCCCCTCGTCGATGGCCTGGCCCTTGATGTCGTCTCGGGGAAAGCTCGCTCCGGTCAACACTCGGTCGACCGTGTCATCTCCTATGAGGTCAGAGCCCGAGAGCTCGTCGAGGTCTCACAACGGATCGTGGCTGCGGCTGGCATGAAGTAGCACGGCCCGCGCCACTGAACTCAGACAGTGTCGGCAACTCCGAGTGGATAGGCTTCACAACCCTATGAGTGAGATTCCTCCGCAGGGTCAAGGTTGGATCGACTCCAACGGATATCAGCAAGCAGGGATACCTCCGACGGGGTACTGGCAGGCCAGCGATGGTCGTTGGTACGCCCCTGAGTTGGCCGACCCGGCCTACGTCCAACCCCAGCCGTCCCAGGCACCGGAGGCCGTCGTCGATCAGGGGGCGCCGACCCAAGCCATGCCGGGAGGCGAACCCCAACACTTCCCCCCTCAGGATTTCGGTACCCAACCCTACGCTCCCGGCCCCGGTTTCCAGGCCCCCGCTCCGGGTCCTGGCCCCGGTCCTCAGCAGTTCCCGACGGGACCGCCCCCCGGCCCCCAGCAGTTCTCGACCGCACCGGGCCCGCAGTTGTATCCCGGTGGCCAGCATTCGGGCCAGCCCCCCTCTACAGGCTCGTCTCGTACTGGCCTGTGGATCGTACTTGGCGTTGCCGGTGTCCTCCTGGTTGGCATCGTCGCTCTTGGTGCCTTCTTGGTCGTCGGAGACGATGACGACGAATCGACGGCCGGCTCTACCACCACAGTTGTCGACGATGACACGACGGTGGACGACGATGTCGACGACACAACCGCAACCACCGAAGACACCACCGATTTGGTTACCGACTCCGATGGGAGCGGCACCGGTGACGTCGTCAGTTGCTCCAAGGTCGACGATGAGACTGTCGTAGTCGAGGTTGTCAACTCGAGCTCTGAGCTCTCCAATTACTTCCTCACCATCGCTTTCTTCGACGACAGCGGCAGCAGGCTGTCTGACACCAGCGGGTACATCACAGCCCTGCGACCAGGTGAGCGCTCAATCGAAGAGAGCTATATCTTCGATGAGCCGGGTGCTACCTGTGAGGTCATCGACGTCGAGCGGGTGACTGTCCAGCAGGACGCCGAGGCTCTGAGTGATGTCTCGACTTGTGAAGTCACTGGGGCCGACTTCGTCGACGATGTCATGGCCGAGATCTCGGCAACGAACTCCGCCAACACCAATAGCGATTACTCGGTCGACGTAGCCATTCTCGATGCCGACGGGGTCCGCCGTGGTACCGGGTACGCATACATCGAAACGGTCCGTCCCGGTGAGACTGCCCCCTCGGAGATCTTCACCACGGTTGACTACTCCGACGACGCCGTCTGCGATGTCGTTGCCGTCATCCGTACCGAGTCTTGAGTCGACGGCCGAGTGCTTCGGGGTGCCAACGCAACCGGGAGGTTCCGTTCTTCGGTTCCGCCGTGGTCAACGCCGAGGCTGGTCGGGTGGCCCTGTCCTGAGATCGCTGGCCTCAGCCAGGAAGGCCGGCTCCTCCACCACCGGCCGCGATGACGGCGTCGACTACGAGGTCAGGGTTGGCCAGGGGATTGGCGGCGACACTACGCAGCCACGCTTCGCCCTCTATCTCGGTCACCGACACGAAGGCATCGACCAGACGAGCCTGAACTGATCGACTGTCCGCCCCCCGATATCGCCAGACGACGATCCCGCTGCCCGGCCCCTGCCCCCGCTGCTCGAGATCAGGGTGGGCTGCGATCCGTTCGCTGAGGTGGGCGGCGAGATCCATGCCGTGGCTGACCCAACGGCTGAGCCCGTCGAGCCCGTAGGCGTGGATGGTGGCGGCCAGGGGAAGGGCACTGAAACCATGCGAGCCGAGCACACCGACATTGGGCGCGGCCAAGTAGGCACCATCGAAACTGAGCGCCTCGTGGGCCTCGGCCGTGCGGTTGAACAAGACCATGGCCGACTCCTTCGGCTGGAAGAGCCACTTGTGAGCCGAGACAGCCACTGAGTCGGCCGCCTCGATGCCGTTGAGAAGGTGACGCCAATGACTCGACAGTCGCAACGGTCCTGCCCAGGCGGCGTCGACATGAACCCAGGCCACATCGGGCCGTCGGAGCACATCGATGGTCCCGGTAGATGTCGTCCCCGCAGTCAGTACCACCGCCGTTCGATTGAGATCGACTCCGTCCAGGGGTCCACCGCGGTTGGCCTGACTGCCCCCACTAGGACCGTGGTCAATATGGAGGCTGAGATCCAGGCGACCTTCAGGATCGGTTGGCAGCGGTCGGTAGTCGAGTCCGAGTATGTGGGCGGCCTTGGCCACTGATAGATGGGCGGCCTCTGAAGCGACCACGGTGGTGACCCGGCGGAGGTCACGGGCAGCCCATAGGGCCGTCAGGTTCGCCACCGTCGAACCTGGCACCAGATGGCCGCCGTCCATGCCCCACACCGGGGCCAACACGTCGATGACCCGGTGCTCCAGTTGGCGGGCCAGGTCGCCGGTGTCGGGATGGAGCAGGTTCTGATTGAGGCGAGCCGCCCACTGGTTCGCGACCCATGTGATCCAGGGGGTTGCCGGATCCATGTGAGCGAAGAATCCCGGGGCGTCGAGGTGAGCGGCTCCCGACAACACCGCGGCTCCCAGCTCGCGCAGGGCCCGCTCAGGTCCGACCCCTTCAGCCCCACCCACCCCCGCCCCCAGGTCGGGAAGCGGGCCGGCCGGTGTGCTGGGGGCGAGAAGCAGATCCCGGCCGAGGTCGAGGCCGGCCCGATTGGGTTCGAAGGCCTGGCGGATGTCGTGGTCCATGTCAGGATCTTCCCACCGACACGAGACAATCCAAGGGAGCCGACGGTGAACGGCCGCCAGTTGTGAACCAGGGACTCAGTCGGCCCCGAGGCAGCCGGTCGCTGGCTGCCAGGAACACGTTGGGGTCCGACCGTTGAGATCGATGACCTCCTCGATGATCCAGCGTTGCGTGGTGGCGTCGTAGCGGGCCAACTCTGAGCCTTCGATGAAGAAGGCATCGTCGACCCCCTCCATCCCGAAGTGGACACCTTCGTGGAGCATGGGGTGGGTCATCTCGGTGAGGCTCCGCTGGGCCAGGATGAGGTTGGTTCGAGTCAGACCACCGTCAAGGTTGGCCGCAATCTCGAGGACCTGGTGGATGGCCCAACCCCGCAACCCGTAGCCGACGGACTGGATGCCATAGCGTGTGTCGATGCCGGCCGCCGTGAGCTGATCGTTGACGTGGGCGATCCAGGGATGATCGGCGAGGGAGCCGTCAGTGGGATCGAGGAGCCCGCCCCCCATGACCAGCCAACCCTCACCGTCGAGGTTTGCTGGCTTCATATAGGCCTCGACCTGTTGGCAATTCGAGGGCGTGAAGCGGAT
>JAAETV010000035.1 GCA_024227975.1 Actinomycetes bacterium | reverse complement strand
GCCCATGACCACCCGGGCCGCGATTAGAGCCTGGAACGAGGGGGCGACCGCCACCAGGAGGGTGCCGATGGCGAAGACGATCAGCCCGAGCAGGTGGATACGTCGTCGCCCGATGAGGTCGGCCAAGCGTCCCATCGGCAACAACAGGGCGGTGATGGTCAGGGTGTAGGCGATGACTACCCAACTGGCGGCCCGAAGCGTTACCCCGAAATCGTCGGCGATCGCCGGCAGGGACAGGAAGACCATGGCGAAGGCCAGTACGGAGGTGAGGAAGAACAGCCCCACGGCCCCGAAGGCCTTCCACTTATAAGTGGTGTCGTCGACCTCAGCTCGAGTTGTCACCCGTCCTGAGCCGGCGCCAACTGTTTCGCTGCGAGCAGTGCGCCTTCGACTTCAGGCGCCGCCAACCGAGCCCGTTCGCGCAGCTCGTCATCTTCGAGGCTGGTGATCGGATGATCGACGGCCACGTGGGTGTAGTCGGCCATGCCATGGAGTCTGCCGATGGCTTTGGCCGTCGGCTGGAAGGGCTTGGTGATGATGGGGACGGCGGGTACACCGAGCTTTTCGAAGATTATGGCGTCGAACACACTGCCCGACGAGCAGCTGCCTCAATCCCCAACCGCGGAGATGGCGGCCATTGCTTCCTCGGCGATGGGCTTGGCCTCATCGGGATCTCCCCCATAGCCGGGGCTGGGGGGACCGACATGAATCACCTCTGCGATGCTCCACCGCTGGCGCAGCTCGTCGACGATGTATTCCATCAGCTCTCGACCATGGGTCTTCCCGTTGTGGACGAGGGCGATCACGGCCCCGTCGAGGGTGGTCAAGCGGGGGGCAAGGGGGGAGTCGACTGAGGGCTCTGGGGGTCTCGGATCGAGGAGCAGTAGGTCGCTCATATTGGGACCTCCTGGGTCACGAAGGCAACGCTACGCCCTCTGCTCCAGGAGGGAAAGAATGCGGAGTGGCCCCCGGCCGTTCCCCCACCGCACAGGACCAGGATGTCATCAGATGACCAGCCCCGCCTGACCCATATCGTCTCATCGCCAGGGTGGACGGTCGGCTCGGCGGCAGCCTGCCAGCAACCACCCCAGTCGACGTCGACCGCCGGGTCGTGTTCGATCTTGCCGGTTCGTTTCAGGGTGGCCAGGTCCCGGCCGGCGTGTTGGTAGAGGTAGTCCTGGATCTGAGGTCGGGTCCAGGCCGCCAGCTTGGCCGCGTGTTCGGGAGCGAAGACGACAACCGAGCGACCGGGGCTGAAGCTTCCCAGGGCGGCCATGGCATCAGCGAATGTTGCCAGCAGTGCCTCGGGATCGCTGGCCCCGTGATTGACGACATTGTGTCCGGACTCAGCGGCGAAGATCGTGACCGTTGAGGCGTCGGCCTCATAGCCCAGGCTCTGGTGAATCGGTTCCCACGGGCTGGCTTCGAGGTTCTCGGTGAAGCACAGGCTGAACTTGCCGGGCCAACCCTGGGTCGATTTGTCGAGCTCGCCCGGTAGGGCAGTCAAGCAGTGGAGTTGGACCAGGCGGATGGTCCGACCGATGGTGGCGTTGGCCCGGAACCCGGGGCCGAACAGGTTCTCCTTGCCTTGTAGACCGACAGAGGCCGCAACTGGGCCCGAGACGACGATCATCACGGTCGCTCCCCCGGTGCTGGTCATCGGGCCGTGGAGGTAGAACTCGGGCTGGCTCATGGCGGCCAGGGTGGCCCCGATCACAGGGAAGTATTCGGGCCTGGCTCCGGCCATCACTGCGCACACGGCAGCCTGGTATGCGGTGACCTCGGTGTCGCGGGTGTGCTCGGTCAACAAGACATGGTCGTCGGGCCAGGGTCCGCCGGCCAGCATGGCTTCCACGGTGGCCGCGGTCGGGGGGACGACGGGGAGCCCGTCGGTCAGGCCGGCGTCGTACATGGCCTCGATGGGGATGGCCGGATCATCGTTGGGGCTACTCAACATGAACCCGGGGCGGGCCCCAGGATGGCGATCAGCCGAGCTCGTTGATGGGCCCGTCGCTGCTGGGTTCATCGAAGGATTGTAGTGATCGGGCTACAACCATGGCCTCATTGGGAGACCCGACACTTCGACCACAACCTCATCGTGGGAACCCCCGATATCGTCGATCCAGTGACAGATCCTCGAGATGAGGCGGGGCGCCGCCGGACGTTCGCCATCATCTCCCATCCCGACGCCGGGAAGACCACCCTTACCGAGAAGTTCCTCCTGTACAGCGGAGCTCTCGGGGTCGAGGCGGGCACGGTCAAGGCCCGTGAAGGTCGCCGTTCGGCTACCTCGGACTGGATGGATCTGGAGCAGCAGAGGGGGATCTCCATCACCTCGACCGTGCTCCAGTTCGAATACCGGGACTGTGTCATCAACCTGCTCGACACTCCCGGCCACCGTGACTTCTCCGAGGACACCTACCGGGTGCTAGCCGCGGCCGACGCCGCAGTCATGGTGCTCGACGCAGCCAAGGGCATCGAGCCCCAGACTCTGAAGCTGTTCGAGGTGTGCCGGGAGCGAGAGATCCCGTTTCTCACCTTCATCAACAAATGGGACCGTCCTGGCAAAGCCCCCCTCGAGCTGCTCGATGAGATCGAGGAGACACTGGTCGTCGAGCCAACTCCCGTGACCTGGCCCGTTGGTATTCCCGGTGATTTCCGGGGCGTCATCAACCGCCAGACCGGTATCTACACCCGCTTCGAGCGCACGGCTCGCGGCTCGACCATCGCCCCTGAGGAAGAGGTCTCGGCCGAACAGGCCTCCATCGACGAGGGAGAGTGGTGGACCGCGGCGAGCGAAGAAGTCGAACTGCTGGACGAGATCGGCCGCTGCGTTGACCTGAAGACATTCCTGGCTGGCGAATCGACTCCAGTGTTCTTCGGCTCAGCCCTCACCAACTTCGGGGTCCGCTTCCTCCTCGACGGGGTTGTCGACCTTGTCCCGTCCCCCGCCCCCCGGATCCTGGCCGACGGTTCTCGCCGTGCCCTCGACGCCCCCTTCTCGGGCTTGGTGTTCAAGGTCCAAGCCGGCATGGACAAGGCACACCGGGATCGGTTGGCCTTCATCCGGGTCTGCTCGGGGCGATTCGAGCGGGGCATGGTGGCCATCGCGGGGCGTACTGGGCGGCAGTTCTCGACCAAGTACGCCCAAACCGTTTTCGGCCAGGAGCGGGGAACCGTCGACGAGGCCTACCCCGGTGATGTCCTCGGCCTGGTCAACGCCAATGACCTGCGGGTCGGCGATGCCATCTATGTCGATCAACAGGCCGAGTTCCCGACTCTCCCCGCCTTCGCCCCTGAGCACTTCATGCGGGCCCGGGTGAAGGACACCTCCAAGTTCAAGCAGTTCCGCAGGGGGATCGTCCAGCTCGACGAAGAAGGTGCCATCCAGGTGCTGCGAGATCAGGACCTCGGCGATCAAGCCCCAGTGCTGGCCGCCGTCGGGCCCATGCAGTTCGAGGTGGCGAGCTACCGGCTGGAGAACGAGTTCGGAGCGGCTGCAGAGCTGACGGCAACCCGCTATTCGATCGCCCGCAAGACCGACGCCGAGAGCAGCCCACGGCTGCGAGCCATGCAAGGAGTCGACGTATTGACCCGCGACGACGGCACCCACCTCGCCCTGTTCGAGAGCAAGTACTGGATGGACCGAGTCCTAGCCGACCATCCCGAGCTGAGACTGGAACGCCTGGTGGCCGAGGGCGGCCTGTAGGGCGGGGTCAAAGCAGGATGTCGAGTGGATGTGAGTGATTCGGATCGCACAGGGCCAGGCAGATGGCTTCACGGAATGGGCCTCCGGAATCTCCGGGACCTGGGCGGCTATCCAACCGGGACGGGACGGGACGGGCAACTCGGTGGCGATAGGTCTACAGGTCTGGGACCCTTGCTGATCTGCCTGACCATGGAACTGAGCCGTTCGCAGCGCTGGGGCTGCGTCTGATTCTCGACCTCCGCAAGTCAAGTGAGCGCGACGAGGCCCCAGACCGTGTCACTAGCCGTCATCATGAGTTGCCGAGCCGTCACTTGTGTGCGACTGACGCCTCCACGCTTCAGACACAAGCCGACGGCGAACGGTGGCTTCACGAGGACTATCTCGGCATGCTCGACCAGGGATCGCAGGCGATAGGTGAACTCCTCGCCCAGGTTGCTGGCACCGACGGTCCGGTGCTCTTCCACTGCCTGGGGGGCAAAGACCGCACTGGCATCGTGGCAGCGCTGCTACTGACAGCACTCGGTGTGCCCCGACCCGTCGTGCTCGACGACTACGAGCTGACGGTCGTGCATCAGGGACCCCAACACCTGCCAACCGTGATCGAGAGTCTCGTCTCTCAAGGCATCGCCCGAGAAGCGGCGACAGCAATCCTGAGCACGCCTCGGTGGGCGATGGCGAAAGCCCTGGAGTTTGTCGATGACCAGCTAGGTGGCATCGAGACCTACCTGACCGAGACGTGCGGCCTGGCTAGCGAAGAGCTGCACCATCTCCAGACAAGGATCATTGCCTGAACCCGGTTGCCGATCGGGCCGCGCCCGCTCGGAAACACTCAACTGAGCTGTGGACGCCACCCCGCAACTCACCGGCATTTTCCCCGGATTCCAGGCAGTCAATCAGGAAACTCGTCGCCCCAGATGTCGACTGCGAACACGACTACAGCCCCGTCGCGCGGGTCGAGGTCGTCCGGAAGTGCGAAGAGGTGAAACCCTGCCACCGTCACGCCCTCGATGGTCAGGCGACGGCCCGGCCCATGCGGCCTCGCATCCGACTCCCAGACACCGTTGGCCGCCAACAGATCCAGTGCAGGTCCGAGATCAAACCGTCGGAACAGCTCAAGACGATCAGGTGGCAGCTGGGCTTCGACGTCGTCGGCTGCGCTGTCGGCCAGCCGTACTGGCCTCACCCTCGACGATTTGCTCGGTCTGCGAGCCGCTGCAACTCCTCGTTGCTGCGACGGTGCAGAGCGGCGAGCGCCGCTGGAGTAAACTCATCATCAGACTCGATGACTCGGATGCTGGACCTATCCGCCGGGGTTCCGTCCTTCAGATCCTCGTTGTCCATGGCTACAGCGTAGGCCACCCCGGTGACCGCGGCTGACCTGGCCCCCATCCAACGACCCCACCAGTCAGGTTCTTGCGTCGATCCTCGTCAGGCCCCATGATCAGTTGCTGCCTACGCATCCCAGCCAGAGGGCACACGGATTCAGGCGCTCAGAACTCTATGACGGGCCAACCACGCTCTTCGGCCAGGCGCCGGAGCCGACGGTCAGGCGCCACCACGACAGGGGTTTCCACCGACTCCAACAGGGGCAGATCTGATATCGAGTCGGCGTAGGCGTAGGTCATTTCCTTGCTGTCGGTCACTGACCAGCCGGTCACATGACCCAACCGATCGAGCTTGCCCGGCCCGTAGCACATCGGCTGCTCGATCCGTCCCGTCAACACCCCGTCATCGACCTCGATCACCGTCCCGATACCACACGGGACGTCGAGGAGGAAGGCGATCTGTTCGACAAGAGGTTGGGGACTTGCCGACAACAAGACGCAATAGTGGCCCTCTGATAGGTGGTCATCGAGTAGGCCCTTCATCCCCGGTCGAACCGTCTCGGCGATCTCCTCTGCCGTTGCCGCCACGATCGATTCCAGGTCGGCGGCAGGCACTCCACCGGCCGTATCGAGGGCCAGCTCAGCGATGGAGTTGGTGTGGCCATCGGTCGAACCGCGCTTGCGGAACACGACGTCGTGGGCGAGTGAATGGGCCATCCGGCGAGGCCCGATGAGGCGATGCCG
>JAAETV010000034.1 GCA_024227975.1 Actinomycetes bacterium | reverse complement strand
CGGCTAGGCCGGTCCGGGAGCGGGCGCCCGAGCTCCGCTCCCGGAAGGCAAGCTGTAGCCGACCCAACGGGAGGATACGTCCCATGACCATCGTCGATCTCCAGGCCTTGCCACCCCCACCGGAGTGGGGGGTCACGGTCGACCACGACGCCATCGACGCGCTGGCTGATCGGTGGTCGGGCGACACATTCCTGTTGCCAGCCTTCGACTATCCCGGCACCCCCCGTGAGCGCCACGAGGACTGGTGGTTCGACTATGTGACTCTCGCTGTGTCCGTCTTGGCCTGCCTTTGGCCACCTGAAGGCGACGAGGTCTGGCACGCCGAGCTCGACGGCCAGTGGCTCGACGACGCCCCGGGGATCTTCACCGTCTTCAGCCGCAAACTCGGACCCGACGGCCTCTCACTCGCCGGCTTCGCCGCCCTCACTGAAGGCGAGGGGTCGGCCCTCTTCGCCGGTCGGGGGACGCTCCAGCTGATCCCCCAACGAATCGACACCCTCCGTCGGGTAGCCCGCACCATCATCGACCGATACGACGGCACAGCCTCCAACCTCGTGGCCACCGCCAATCGCGACGCCAAGCGGATCGCCGATCTGTTGACCGAGACGATGCCCGGCTACTACGACCGACCCCAGTCCAGCGTCGGCCAGCTGCCCTTCGACAAGTTGTCACACCTGGCCGCCGCCCTCATGGCGGCCGGCCTCGGCTGGTCCGACGCCGGCTTCACCAACTACGACGACTTCCCCGTCTACCCCGATTACATGTTGCCCCGAGTGCTGCGCCACTTCGGCGTCATGGTGTACTCACCAGACCTCGCCGCCAGCATCGACGGTCGCCAGCTGATCCCGGCCGACTCCGAAGCCGAACACGCCCTGCGATGGGCCACCGTCTACTGCGGCACTCAACTACGCCAGGCGTTGGCCAAGCGGGGCAATCCAGTGGTGACCCCCGCCCTCGACTATCGACTTTGGTCCGAAGCAGTCCTCGGCCCACAGGCCGCCTCGTTCGGCGAACACCACCGAACACTCACCCTTCTCTACTGACCGCCACGGTCAGGAGGGGTTCATCAGCAGCCGGCGACCGTCTTCTCGAGTTGGGAGTCGAGGGGGGTGTATGTGATGCCGAAGGTCTCTTCGGTGTCGGTGGCATCGATGATGAACGGCTCTTCGAACTGGTAGAGCATCTCGCCCAGCTCACCGACCGCCGGGACGACGAGACCCATGGCCTTGAGCATGAGCGGCGGTACCGGCTTCACCTTCACCGGCTTGACCCCGGCCGCCTGGCACAACTGGGTCACCATCTGGCGGGCGCTCTGGGGTGGTGCGGTGGGAGCATGCCAAGCCCGCCCGAGAGAGCGATCGTCGGTGCCGAGGGTGGCCAGGGCTACGCAGATGTCGTCGACGAAGGTCCAGCTGTGGGGGGCATCGGGGTCGCCAACGACGCTGACGTTCTTGCCAGCCAACGCCTTGGGTACGACCCGATCACCAAGCTGGGCGCCCTGACCCAGGCCGGGTCCGAAGAAGTCCGAAGCCCTCAATTCGGTGGCCTGGATCTCTCCGGCCTCATGGGCGGCGAGGGCATCACGCCACATCTGAGCTCGAACCGCGCCCTTCTTCGATGGTGGATCGAGGGGGTCGGTTGCTCTCATCGGTGAGCTGTTCTCGGCGTAGCCGTAGAGGTTGCTCATGATGACGAGTCGGGCGCCGGTGGCGGTCGCTGCCCTGATCAGGCTGGCAGACAGAGGGGGCCAGGCCGTCGGCCATTTGTCGTAGGGGGGATTGGCACAGTTGTAGAGCGAGTGCGCGCCTTCGCTCAGTTCGACGAGGCGTGCGACATCAGTGGCATCGGCCGCTACCAACTCGATGCGATCATGGCTGGGGCCAGATCCCGACCGGGTGATGATACGGACCTGATGGCCCCGGTCAACCAGTTGGAGTGCGGTGCCCGTTCCGATGGGACCGGCACCGACGATGACGTGGAAGCTCATGAGAGCCCTCCTTGGGGGACAGGTAGAGACTGTTGATCTGATTCGAGATCACTGCTCTCACTTGTCACTATGGCACAGCCGGATCCGAAGAACAAGAGCGGTGCTCTCGATTATTGTCATTGCTCTCGAAACGGGACACAATGGCCCGATGCCGACCAGCGCACCCCGGACTGCCCGCCAGCGAGCCCGCACCGAGATCACGGCCGAGATCCTCGCCACCGCCCGCCGCCAGGTGGCCGAGGTCGGGCCGGGGCAGCTGTCGCTTCGGGCAGTGGCCCGAGAGTTGGGCATGGCCTCCTCCGCTCTCTACCGCTACTTCCCCGACCGAGATGCCCTCCTGACCCAGCTGATCATCGTGGCCTACGACGAGCTCGGCGACGCCTGCGATGCTGGGCTCGAAGCAGCCAGGAGCGACCCACTCTGCCAGTGGCGGGCCCTGGCCAACTCAGCCCGGGCTTGGGCCAGGTCCAACCCCCAGATGTATGCCCTCATCTACGGAACCCCGGTGCCTGGCTATGCCGCCCCCCATGACACTGTCGATCCCGCCACCCGCGTCTTCCGCCAATTGGGCACCATCTGCGTCGCTCTCGATCAGGCTGGCGTCCCGGTCCCCGACCAGGTCGCCATCCCCAAGCACTTGGCCGAGCAGATCTCGCGATTGCTCGACTCGGAAGAGGTGGAGCTCAACCACCAGCGGTTCATGGCCGCTACCAGCGCCTGGGCCCTCCTCTTCGGTATGGTCAGCTTCGAAGTGTTTGGCCGCTACACCAACATGTTCGATGACGTCGACGCCCTCTTCACTCACCAGGTCGACCGGGTCGCCATCTCCATGGGGATGACGCCGTAGTCTCCGATGGGCCGACCCGAACAGGAGCCACTGACCTCGATCTGGCCCCGTGCTCAACCCCGAGCCCGTCATCTCGAAGCGAGATATCGACCGGCAGGGAAACGATTGGCATCCGGAGCGCCGGTGCCGTCTGTCGAACCGATCAGGCGTCGGCGGTGCTCTTCAGGTCCCGCGCGTCTTTGGGTATGCTCAGGTAGCGGCTACCTGACGTGGCGACCAGGCGCACTCGCCCTTCAGCGATGTTGGTGGTGAGCAACTTCTCTGCCGCCACCCCCGACATCCAGTCGAGGACCGTGAATCGCTGGTCGCCCATGGCCCGGCTGAGTGCGGCCGCTTCAACGAGTCGGCCGGGTGAGTACTCCTGGTGAGCCGTACTCATGCGACCGTCGTAGACACGGTAGGTGTCGCCGTCGAGCAGTGCGACGACATAGGCCGCCAGTTCACCGTCGAGCCGGAGGGAGGCTATCTCAACTTCCCAGTCGGCCCCGTTTGCCTCAACCACTCGCCGCCAGAAGTCACGTTCTGACGGGCGATCGAGATCAGACCTCCGCCGCGCATCACGGTCACGTGAGACGTGAACCGCCTCGACTTCATCGATCAACTGGGTACTCACGGCATCGCCTCGGTCGAAGCCAATGGTCAGGCCGATGCCTTCGTTGTCGATCCGATTGCGGGCCCGGCGGAGCTGCTTGCGCATACTCTTGCTGAGTACGTCATCGACGGTGTGGGCGGACGCGAATACCACTCGGGGCACCCTCAGTTCGGGTAGCACCTGGGCATGATCGAGAAGTTCGACGAGTTGGCTCACCGCGGGGTCGAGCTCATGGACCTGCTCGAGCTCCAGTGACCATGCGTCTGGCATATCGTTCAGGGTGTCGGCCACCGCGTGGGCCAACGCGTTTGCGGCGGCATCGTCTCTAGCCAAAAGGGCGGTGTAGAGGGAGCTTCCGTGGCCCATGGCCACGATTGCCGACCCCTGCGCCCGGTCGATGCGGGCCAGATTGGCCGTGGCCACCAGTAGACCGGTATCAGCGGCCCTGACCTCGATCAGCATCGGCGACCAGTTGGAGAACGAGTCGGCCCACTGACGCAACCAGGGCCAAGTGCCCATCACTGGCACCGCCATATCTCGACCAAGCTGTTCGATGTCGGCTGCCACCGACTGGATCGCCGGCAGTCCATCACGAACGGTCACATCAAATGAGCGCTTCTGAACCAGCTGTGATGACCGGCGCCAGGAGTCCAGAGGTTCGTCCTCATCTCCGCGGTGTTGCCTGAGCAGCGTGCTGAGAGCCGATGCGCTGACTGGCCTGCAGTAGTAGAACCCTTGGCCATGGTCGCAACCGAGCTTGCGAAGCTGACTGGCCTGATCACTGTGCTCGATCCCCTCAGCAACGGTGTAAGCACCGAGGGCTCCTGCCAGATTCACCACGGCGTCGATGAGCGCATTGGACGTCGAGGAGTGGTGCAACTCTCCGATGAAGGACCGGTCTATCTTGATGGCGTCCACGGGGAACGAACGCAGGTAGCTCAGCGATGAGTAGCCCGTACCGAAGTCATCGATCGCCAGCTTCACCCCGATCGTCTTGAGCTGGCTCAAGACACTGGCACCGTGATCGGGGTCACTGGCAAGCATCGACTCAGTGATCTCGAGTACCAGACTCGATGCCGACAGCCCAGAGTCCCGGAGTGCGTTGGTGAGACTATTCAGCAGTGTGTTGTCCTGGAGCTGCCGCATCGACAGATTGACTGTGATCCCAAGCTCTTCGTAGCCATCGATGTCCTGCCACTGGCGGGCCTGACTACAGGCTTCCTGAAGGACCCAATGTCCGATCTCAACGATCCGACCACTTTCCTCAGCGAGCGGGATGAAACGATCAGGCTGGATCATTCCTCTCGTCGGGTGCTGCCACCGGATCAGTGCCTCGACCAAGGCGACCCGCCCGGTCTCGAGGTTGAAGACCGGCTGATAATTGAGTACGAACTCCCCATTGTCAAGGGCTCGCTGCAGATCCGCCTTCAGATCCAGCCGTTCGACCGCTTCCTCGTGCATCGTCGCTTCGAAGAACTCGAATCGTCCCTTTCCACGTGCCTTTGACAGGTACATGGCAACGTCAGCGTTGCGCAGAAGCGAATCAACATCGGTGGTATCGCCTTTCTGAAGGGCGATTCCGATGCTGGCAGGGGCCCTAACGACCCGAGCGCCGAGATCAATCGGATCGTTGAGGAGCTCCAAGACCTGGCGGGCCACATTGACCACGTCACGGCGGCTACCCATCTGGTCGATGAGGATGGCGAACTCGTCTCCTCCAAAACGAGCGACGGTGGCATTGCTGCCGACGCAACGGCGGAGCCGAACGGCCACCTCGGCGAGAAGCCGGTCACCGGCCTCATGCCCGAGGCTGTCGTTGACGGTCTTGAAATCGTCGAGATCAATGAAGAGAACGGCTGACTTGCCACTGAGCTCCGGGGCGAGGGCCTCGGCGGTTCGCTTCGAGAACAGGACTCGATTGGCCAAACCGGTCAGTGCGTCGTGCTCCGCCTCATGGCGGAGCTGATCACGGCCCATTTCGACCGTCTTCATCAGGGCAAAGACTCGCACCAGGATGAGAAGGAAGAGCAGAGCCGAGGCGACGATGGTCACCATGCGATCTTCGGGTCGGCCGAAGAAGAGGTCGACGACAGGAACCGCGAGGGTGGCAAAAAACATGATGGCAAGCTGGGTCCCGCTCAAGCGGCCCACCTCGTCATTTCGCGGCGCCTTCCGCGAGGCATTGGGATGGAGGGCAGCTAGGGCGAACCCCACATAGAAGGCAAGCCAGAAGGCATCAGGGAACTGGCCCGTGGCGAAGGAGCCGTTTCCGAGCTTGATCTGATAGGCCGTGTCGGCGATAGCCAGTGAACCGATCGCTCCTACGATGAAGGCAAACGGCAAGTGCTTCAGGTGGACCGTAACGACAAGTCGGGCGGCAACAGCCAACAGCGCCACGTCCATCACCGGGTAGGCGAGAGAGACGATGAGGGCGGAGTTGATGCCGGCCCCGCTACTCAAGACATCGTCGACGAACAGCACCCACATGATCCCGAACATGGCCGTTCCCACCACAGCCGCATCGATGAAGCTGGCCTTGTCTCGTCCTGGGGCGACGTGTCGCACCAGCTTCGTGAGACCGACGATCATGGCCGGATACATGCCGAGATAGAAGCCATCGGCGAGGTTCGGAAATGGGGGTCCTTCTGGGTGTTGCAGTTCTAGGACGTAGTAGATGACGTCGGCGATGAGAAACGACGAGAGCCCGGCCACAAACCAGAGCCAGGGCGGGCGAGGCCTGGCGCCGTTGGCCCTGATGCCGACCACCACCATGATGATGGAGATCAGCCCGACACCGTTGTAGAGGACCAGCTTGGACTCGGGTGTGTTGTCGACGACGAAGTAGAACGCTGCTACCGCCGCTGAAGCGGCAAGCCAGGCTCTCCAAAGCTTGTCCATGGGAAGAGCATCGGAGCTTGAAGCGTCTACATGAGTGATTGACCGCCACGAGAACCACGGAGGGCACTCCGACCTAGGTTCAATAGATCAGATCTCGGCGCCAACCGTGATGAGCACTAGGGAAATCATGGTGCCCGCGAGCCCGAGCATCTGGATGCGGGAGAGGGCCTCTCCCAACCGGAGCCGAGCGAGCAGCACAGTAGTGACCGGATACATAGAGGCGATGGCAGCAACCCAGATGAAGGAACCTCGATCCAGAGCGAGAAGGTAGGTGCTGTTTGCTCCGCAATCGAAGATGCCGGCTATCAGGACTGAGCCACGAGTTGGCCTGGGAAGGGGGGTCCAACTCCGGCGAAGGGTCAGATACCCGACCAAGGCCGCGATCGACGCCCCTCGCGCCCCGATCAACGGAAAGAGTCCCGAGTCTCCCGAGACACGGGACAGGGCGACGAAGAACAAACCGAAACCGAGGCCAGCGATGACCGAGAGGAGACGGGTACTGGCTACCCCCTTTCGTCTCGTGGCACGATCTCGCGGCGAGAAGTCGATTGTTCGGCGATGGTAATTCAGGCCCCCGACGGCCACCGAGACCGTGGCTGGGACCGCCAGCATGACCCCGACGAGGGTCAGGAGCTCGGGGTGGTTGCCAACCACGAGGCCAAAGAACACGGGAACGGCGGCACTGAGCAGAGCGGTCGTCGCGGCTGCGGTTGACATCGGTCCCTGGGCCAAGGCGCGGTAGAAGGCAACCAGGGCAACGGCAACGCCAATCCCACCGAGGGCGCCCCAGCCGAGATCGACGAGATTCCGGTCTGGGGCCGGCATGACCAGGAGCACGGCAAGCAATGTCAGGAGGCTGACAACCTGAGCAGCCACGGTGACGACGGTTGAGTCGGCCTTCTTCGACGCCACGGCGCCCGAGAAGTCGGATGCGCCGTAGGAGAGGGCCGAAAGAGCGGCCAGAAGGACTCCGAACATCGTTGGGGGCACCTCCTGCAATCGAAGACAAACGTGGAGTGATCTCAGACTGGCTGGCCAGTAACCGACAGATAAGGCATGGATCCGAACCAACGGTGGCTCAGAGATCGAATACTGCGAGGACTTCGCAGGCGCCTATCGGCCGTCTTCTCGATAATGTTCGTGGTCCTCGTGTCCGGCTTGTTGCTCGGAACCGACATCTCAGTGGCAAAGGCCGTTGCTGTGGCTGTTTTGTTGCCGCTCATTCTCTTGGGGCTCTGGGTAGTTGCTGCCTTGGCCACGAACCCAGTCGACATCCGGTACCTCCGGGCCTACACCAGGGAGACCGTTCACTACGGGGACAGCGAGATCTGCGGCGGTCAGGAAGGATCGGATGGGGGCACGGACGGACGACCAGAGTTGGTGTTCACCCTGATCGATGACAACGACGATGGCAGCCCGGTGTACAAGGTCTATTCCGCCGGCGAGTTGCTCATCTGCCGTTCTCAACGGAGTGGCGCGGTCGCTCTCTATTCCCAGCTGGTCGACGGTCGGATCATCTGCACCGACCGACAGCTATCGGTTCCCCACCAGGAGCTCATCCTGAACATGGTCCGAACCAAGGATCCCGAGCAGCGGCTTCAGAGCCATCAAGCCCTGGTAGGACACGACCAGGTGAGGCGACTGGGCGTCCGACCATGCCCTGACCCTCTGATTGTGCTGCGCCACATCTACCTGGAGCGTGAGGGCTACTGCTCTTTGGGGTGGCTCAGCTGTTTGCTTGACATCGACGGTGACACTTCACCATTGCGACTCACCATCGACGTCGATCCGGCTGAGCTACTCGAACTTTCTGAGCTACCCATCGCCGAGCATCGACCTCACGTCCGCCGCCTCCACCTCGAGTACCGCCAGGG
>JAAETV010000033.1 GCA_024227975.1 Actinomycetes bacterium | reverse complement strand
TCGAGGTGGCTTCGCGCCTCGGCTGGGTCGAGGAGACGAAGATCATCATCAGAGAGACCGAACGCCCCCTGGTGATGTTCCACCTCGTCGCGCTGGCGAGCTACCTGGGCCCGGTTGCGGGCCAGGCGGATGACCCCGCCCTTGGCGTAGTGGCAGTCGATGCCTTCGGCGTTGGCGACGCGGCCGACCTCGTCGACGGAATCGAAGACTGCCCCCAACAACCGACGAGCGGCGTCATTGCCGGCCAACTCCTCGTGACGGTCGGGGCTCGCCGCAAGCTCGCCGACACACCATCCTCCGTTGCGGCCCGAAGCACCGAATCCAGCGATGTCCTTCTCCAAGACGATCAGTCGAAGAGAAGGATCCAACTGCAATAGGTAGTACGCCGTCCAGAGGCCGGTGAAGCCGCCACCGACGATAGCGATATCAACCTGGGTGTCTCCCTCGAGGGCCGGTCGAGGGTCCAGTGAGCCAGGATATGTCTCGAGCCACAATGATCGGGAGCGGTAGTCCTCAGTCATGAGTCGAACCCGATGCCGAAACGGTCAAGCAGCCCCAGCCAGAGACCGCGCTTGCCGGCTTTCTGGTCGGCCTGCTGGATGGCTCGACGGGTGAGTTGTATGCCCGCCCATCGCAAGGGCTCGGGTGGAAAGGGGAACGGCTTCTTGCGCACCATCTCCAATTCTGTTCGTTCGGTAGCGTCGCCGAAGGCGAGATCGAGGGCAACCCGAGCGCCGAATCGGCTGGCGCCAACACCGAGGCCCGTATATCCGGCGACCCATGCCAATCGCCCATCATGGGCGGTGCCCCAGGTCGCGGTGAACCGGGTGGTGGTGCCGATTGGACCGCCCCAGCGGTGAGAGAAACGCAAACCATCGAGCTGGGGGAATGTCTGGAAGAAGTGTTCAGCCAGTGTGCCGTGGGTCTCGTCGCTCTGGTCGTGTCGTGGCTCCAGGCCGTTGTTGAAGTGGTAGGTGGCGTCGTAGCCGCCCCAGAGGATGCGATCGTCAGCGGTGAGCCGGTAGTAGTGGAACTGATTCGAGACATCCCCGATACCTTCCCGCTCGGTCCAGCCGACCGAGGCCATCTGCTCAGCTGACAGAGGCTCGGTCATCAAGACATGGTCATAGACGGGGACCACATAGCGGCGGGGGCGGCGTATCGCCCCGGGGTAGGCATTGGTGGCCATGATGACCCGGTCGGTTTGGATTGAGCCTTGGGCCGTCGCCACCTCCAGCCCTCCCCCGCTACTGTTCTGGGACACCCCGGTCACTGGCGAGTGCTCGTACACGACTGCACCGAGTGATTCGGCTGCGGAACGCAAGCCCCAACAGAGGCGCGCCGGATCCACCAAGGCAAGATCGTTGTGCCGGATGATTCCTCCGAGGTAGGTGGGCGAGTGCACACGAGCCTGCATTCCCTCCGCATCGAGCAGCTCGACATGATCACCGACGGAGGTGTGGGTATCGAACGCATCGGCGAAGTCGTCGAGCTGCCATTGCTCGGTGGCCACGCCAACCTCTGATGCTCGACGGAAGTCGGCATCGATTCCGTGGTGCCGAACGGTGGTTTCGATGCCGTCGAGGTTCTGGCGACCGAGGCGGAGAAGTCGCGTGATGTCGTCGGGCCAGTGGGCCAGACCATTCTCGAGTCCGTGGGTCAGGGAGCCATCGCAGAACCCGCCATTGCGAGAACTGGCGCCGAATCCGCAGCGCTCGGCTTCGAGCAGGACGACGCTCATGTCTCGATGTTGCTCGAGGGCCTGGATCGCCGCCCACAGTCCGGTGAAACCGCCACCAATCACGGTGAGATCAGCCCGTCGTTCGCCTTCGAGCGACGGCCCGGGATCTGGCTCGTCGTCACAGTCCGACCAGAAGACGGCGGGTCTGGCGCCAGCCAGGGCCTCCCCGGCCCATGAACTAGTGCTCATCGAGAGCGCGGCTGGGATCGATCACAGTGACCAATCCTGGCCGTTTTCAGGGCGTTGATCAAGGCCAAGCTTGCGACTGAACAGATGGACTAGGAGCAACCTGCAACGGAATCAGTTGCGGTCACCGCGAATATGGTGTTGAATCAGCAGCGCGTCTATAGGGGAGGCCGCGATCGCATGGACCATGACGAGCTCGTCACCTTGGCCGATCGTCATCTGTGGGGGCAGTTCTCGAGCATTGGGAGCAGTGTCGATGGGATGCGGATCATCGACCATGGTGACGGTTGCTATGTCTGGGACGACCAGGGCACCCGGTACCTGGATGGCCTCGCAGGCCTGTTCGTCAGCCAGGTCGGCCACGGCCGCACTGAGCTGGCTGAAGCGGCGAGAGCACAGGCGGCCCGTCTCGCGTACTTCCCGCTCTGGACCTATGCCCACCCCGGAGCGGTCGAGCTGGCGGCGCGTCTTGCCGGGCATACTCCCGGCGACCTCAACCGGGTGTTCTTCACCACCGGAGGCTCTGAAGCCGTCGAGTCCGCCTGGAAGCTTGCCCGTCAGTACTTCAAGGCCATCGGCCAGCCGGAGCGGCACAAGGTCATCAGCCGATACCTCAGCTACCACGGCACATCCTTGGGGGCCCTGTCGATAACCGGGGTAGCCGATATCCGCATGCCGTTCGAACCGCTGGTCCCCGGGGCCTTCACGGTTGCCAATACCAATCGATACCGCTGCTACCTGTGCGGTGACCTCGACTCCTGCACCCTCGGCTGTGCCGACGACATCGAGCAGATGATCCTTCGAGAGGGGCCCGAGTCAGTCGCTGCGGTGTTCGTAGAACCCGTCCAGAACTCCGGCGGGTGCCTCGTTCCCTCGGAAGGGTACTTCGGGCGTGTGCGCGAGATCTGCGACAAGTACGGAGTCTTGCTGGTTTCGGACGAGGTCATCTGCGCCTTCGGGCGAATCGGCCATATGTTCGGCTGCGAACGATTCGAGTATCAGCCCGACATCATCACCTGTGCCAAGGGCCTCACGTCCGGCTACTCACCCCTAGGCGCGATGATCGCAAGCGACCGCCTGGCCGAGCCGTTCATCGGTACCGACAAGTCCTTCCTCCACGGCTTCACGTTCGCCGGGCATCCGGTGAGCTGTGCAGTCGCAATGGCGAATCTGGACATCTTCGAAAGGGAGGATCTGCTCGGCCATGTCCTCGCCAACGAGGATGCTTTCAGGGCCGCGCTTGACGATCTGAGCGACCTCCCTATCGTCGGCGAGGTCCGTGGTAGCGGGTACTTCTACGGCATCGAGCTCGTCAAGGACCGCGATTCGAAGGAGAGCTTCACCGATGAGGAGTCCGAGGCACTACTTCGCGGCTTCCTGTCCAACCGGCTCCTAGAGCTCGGCCTCATCTGCCGGGCCGACGATCGGGACGAGCCGGTTATCCAGTTGTCGCCCCCGCTGATCGCCGGAGAGCGGGAGTTCGACTTCATCAACCAGACCCTTCGTACTGCTCTGACCGAAGCCATGGGCAGGACGTGACCTCGTGGTGACAGCACTGGATCTGGACGAAACAGACAAGGCCATCATCCGAGAACTGCAAGTTGATGGTCGGCTGGCCTACGCCAAGCTCGCGCCCCTCGTCGGCCTCAGTGAGGCTGCCACCCGTCAGCGCGTCAACAAGCTGATCGAGCGGGGCGTGATGCAGATCGTGGCGGTAACAGACCCCACCATGCTGGGCTTTCGCCACCAGGCCATGGTCGGTATCAATGTCGATACTCACGTCCGCGAAGTAGCAGATGTGCTGGCCAAGATCGACGCAGTCGACTATCTGGTCATCACGGCGGGCCGCTACGACATCATCGTCGAGGTCTTCAGCACCGATCCAGACGAGTTCTTGACCATCATCAACAGTCAGATCCGCCCTGTTGAGGGGATCAAGAATCTCGAGATCCTCACCTACCTGGACCTGGTGAAGCAGACCTACAATTGGGGGACCGGATGAGTGGCTCGCATGGCTGAGATCCGCTACGCCCAGATCGCTCCCGAGCACGCTGAAGGGCTCGTGGGCGTCGAACACGCCTCATTCCCGGGACTGTCGGGTTTCGACCTGCTTGGTGAACACGACATCCATCGCTACTGCGAGGTGTTCCCAGAGGGAGGGTTCGTTGCCCTCGACGGTGGTCGGCCGGTGGCCATGGGGCTCGGTATCTTCGTCGACTTCGACTTCTCCAACCCCAACCATACGCTCGAGCAGGTCTCGGGTGATCAACAGTGCGGCAACCATGATCCTGAAGGCGATTGGTACTACGGAATCAACATCAGCGTGCACCCGGACTACCGGGGCCGGGGCATCGGCCGCGAGTTGTACGGGCTTCGCAAGCAAGTCTGTCGGCATTTCAATCGCAAGGGCATCGTGGCCGGAGGGGTAATCCCCGGCTACGCCGACCGCATTCGGGATATGAGTTGTGTGGACTACATCGAAGGTGTCGTTGCTGGCGACTTGTATGACCCGACGCTCACCTTCCAACTCGAGAACGGCTTCCGCGCCGTTGCCCCCCTCCCCGACTACATGGAGGACGAGGCGGTCGGCAACTGGGCGGTGCTCATTGCGTGGGACAATCCCGATCACGTCGAGGCTCCCCGCCCTTCACTACCAGATGAGAAGCAGATGGAACTATGAATGACCAGTTGACTGCGGTGGAGATAGGCGGCATCACCAAGCGATTCGGCGACGTGGTCGCAGTCGACGACATGGACCTTGCGATCGCCGACGGCGAGTTCTTCGCCTTGCTCGGGCCATCCGGGTGCGGGAAGACCACGACCCTGCGGATGATCGCTGGTCTCGAATTCCCGACCGTCGGGAGCCTCAAGATCTTCGGTGACGAAGTCGGGACGCTCCCTCCGAACAAGCGCCCGGTCAACACCGTCTTCCAGAACTACGCCCTGTTCCCCCACATGAGTGTGCAACAGAACATC
Source organism: Actinomycetes bacterium (assembly GCA_024227975.1). The sequence goes on along the minus strand of JAAETV010000033.1, from coordinate 4,001 downwards.
GGGTTCGGTCTGAAGATGAAACGGGTGCCGAAACCCGAGATCGAGCGGCGGGTACGCGAGGCCATCCAACTCGTCCAGCTCGAGGGCATGGAGGCTCGACGCTCGACCCAGCTCTCGGGGGGTCAGCAACAACGTGTCGCTCTAGCTCGTGCTCTGGTCAACAGCCCGAAAGTCCTCCTCCTCGACGAGCCTCTCGGTGCGCTCGATCTGAAGCTCCGACAACAGATGCAGCGCGAGCTCAAGCTGCTCCAACGCGAAGTCGGCATCACGTTCGTGTTCGTCACTCATGACCAGGAGGAAGCACTCACCATCAGTGATCGGATCGGCGTCATGGACGAGGGCAAGCTTCTCCAGGTTGGAACACCCGAGGAGGTCTACGAGCACCCAGCCAACCGGTTCGTGGCCGACTTCATCGGCCAGACGAACCTCCTCGACGGCACTGTTGAATCATCTGGTGTGGTCTGTCTCGCCAACGGTGCCAGAATCCCGGCCGACTCCGACCTCACACCGGGGACAAAGGTAGGGGTCAGCCTCCGCCCAGAACGAGCGTCAATCAATCAACAGGGTTGCGCTCCGGAAGGCCAGCCATCGGTTGACGGACGGCTGGATCAGGTGACCTATCTCGGCAACGCCTTCGTGTACACGGTTGGGCTCGACTGGATGCAGCTCGAGGTTCGCAGCGAGAACCGATCCGACGTCGAGAGGTTGGCTGTGGGCGATGACGTGACCGTGTCGTGGCTCCCCGGATCGGTTTCGGTGGTCAGCGACTGATGGGACCGTACTCATGACTCTCCTGGACCAAGCCCCCGAGGAGGCATCCGAACCTCTCGCCGAAGCGGCGACTCCGGAATTCGAGCGCGCCGCCGCCCAGGCCGAGTCGCGGCGGGGTTTCCTGCTTGCCCTTCCCGCCTACGGCTATCTCGTGGTCTTCTTCGCCATACCACTGGTCATCGTCCTCGTGTATTCGTTCGCCACGCGCAACCGCTTCGGTGGCACTGATCTTTCTGGTTGGAATCTCGACGCCTATCGGAAGCTGGGCGAACCAATCGTGCGGGACATCCTCTTCCGGTCGCTCTGGCTCGCCATCCTGAGCACGGTGATCTGTCTGGTCATCGGTTACCCCTTCGCCTACTTCCTGGCAACGCGGAAACCCCTGGTCCGGAACCTGATGGTGGTATTCGTGATGATCCCCTTCTGGTCGAACTTCCTCGTCCGAAACTACGCCTGGCGTGTCCTGCTGGGCAGGGAAGGGCTCGTGTCGGATGGGTTCGAGCTGGTCGGGCTGGGGGCCCATGAGCTCCTGTTCACCCAGGCTGCAGTGGTGATCGGTCTCGTCTATGGCTTCCTTCCGTTCATGATCCTGCCCCTCTATGCGTCGATCGAACGAATCGACAGCGGCCTGCTCGAAGCAAGCAGGGACCTGTACGCCTCCGGGTGGCAGACATTTCTCCGTGTGCTGTTGCCGCTTTCGATGCCCGGCGTCATTGCCGGCTCCATCCTGGTGTTCGTTCCCAGCCTCGGCGCTTATGTCACACCCGAGATTCTGGGTGGGGCCAAGACGACGCTGCTCGGTTCCTACGTCGTCACCCAGTTCCTGACAGCCAGAAACTGGCCCGTCGGCGCGTCACTGTCGTTCGTCTTGATGTCGATCATGCTCGCCGCCACCCTCGTCTACTTCCGTAGTGGTGGTCGGAACCTATGAGCACCACGACACGGCACCCCGGCGGTACGCGATTCGCGCTCTCGTTGAACGCACTTCTGGTCTACCTCTTCTTTTATGCCCCGATCATCCTGCTGGTCATCTTCTCGTTCAGCGACAGTCGCAATGTTGGGCAGTGGGGTGGCTTCACGTTCGATTGGTACCGCGAGTTCGGGGAGAACGACTCGCTCCAGCGAGCGTTGTCCGTATCGCTCAAGGTCGCCCTGTTCTCGACCGTCATCTCTGTCGTCCTCGGGACTCTGGCCGCTCTCTCCCTCGAGCGATTCAAGTTCCGGGGCCGCAAGGTCTTCGATGCGCTCCTGTACCTGCCGATCATCATTCCCGATGTGACGATGGCGGTCATGATGCTGTTGTTCTTCAGCAGCGCACTAGATCTGCTGGACTCAGTCTTCGGGATCCAGATGACGAAGGGCATCGAGACCATCACGATCAGCCATATCGCCTTCAATATCAGCTTCGTATCGGTGGTCGTACGGGCTCGCCTGGTTGGCATGAATGAGATCCTGGAGGAAGCGGCCATGGATCTCTACGCCACACGATGGCGCACTTTCCGGTATGTCACCTTGCCCCAGATCGCCCCCGGGATAGCCGGCGGAGCCCTGCTCGCTCTGACCCTGTCGCTCGACGATGTCGTGGTCACCCAGTTCTCCTCCGGCCCCGGTGCAACAACCCTGCCGGTGTATGTCTTCGGCCTCATCAGGCGCGGTGTCACCCCGCTCATCAACGCCACCTCGGTCGTGATGTTGGGTGCATCGATTCTCCTGGTCCTGCTATCGCTGCTGGCCCAGCGCGGCCGCAACATCAGGTCGTCGCCGACACCCCCACCGCCGCCAGGACCTGAGCAGTCGACAACCAGTCCTCCGCTGATCTCGCAAAAGGAGACCCAATGAAACCCAGATACCTATACCGGCTGCTCGCAGCCGTGCTCGCCTTGAGCCTCGTTGCCGCTGCGTGCGGCGACAGTGATGACGACGCAGCTGAACAGGCCACATGCGAAGTCGGCGAGACCGACGGCAATCTAGCCATCTTCAACTGGGCCGAATACATCGACGAAGAAGAGCTGGATGCGTTCGGCGCCGAGTTCGACGTCAGCGTGACGATGGACACCTACGACTCCAACGAGGCGATGCAACCCATCATCTCCGCTGGAAACTCGGGCTACGACCTGATCGTTCCGTCGGATTACATGGTGACCATCTTGATCGCGGCCGGAGCCATCCAGCCCCTCAACCGTGATGCGATTCCGAACTTGTCCAACCTGTCGGAGGACTTCACCGACCTCGCATACGACCCTGGTGGTGTCTATTCGGCACCGTATCAGTGGGGTACGACGGGCCTTGCCGTGAACACCGCGGTGGTCGGAACCGATTTCGAGCCGACATGGGGTCTCATCTTCGACCCGGAGCTGGCCGGCCAGCACAGCGGACAGATCAGCCTACTCAACGACCCGCGCGAGACCTTGGGGGCTGCGCTGAAGTACCTGGGGTACTCGCTCAACACCACCGACATCGATGAGTTGAACGAGGCCCGGGATCTGATATCGGCGGCCCGAGACAACCTGGCGGCGTTCGACACTGACCAGGCCGACGAGCTACTCGTCGGTGGGGAGACCGTCATTGCTCATGGCTATTCCGGCGATATGTTCGTCCAGTTCTTCGAGGCTGACGATCCGGCGGACTTCGTGTACTTCGTGCCCCAGGAAGGCGGGGCCCGTTGGGTCGACACGATCGCCTTGCCTTTCGATGCACCCCATCCATGCACGGCCCACACCTTCATCAACTGGCTGCTCTCGGCCGAGCACGGCGCCGCCCTGTCGAACTGGAACTACTACTCGACGCCGAACGCGGCAGCTCTCGAACTGCTCGACGAGGAGCTCATCGACTTCATCACCAATCCCGAGATCGTCGTCGGTGGCCAGGACTCACTAGAGCAGTATGTGGACACCGGCGACTTCGAGGTCAACTACTCCGATGCCTTCACCGAGGCCAAGGGCTAGGTGCGACGGTTCGATTAGGAGTCTCTTCGCTGTTCCGTTGGCCCGTCGAACACATCGACGGGCCAACGGTTGCGAACGACTTCGTTGTACGCGCCCCTCGACCGTGTCGCCGGTCAAGCCTCTTCGCGGCGGGCAGGACGCGACTCGATGAATGAGAAGTCAAGTCCCCGATGGAGGAAGAGATGCCACGCGACCCCCGATTCGATGTGCTGTTCGAGCCAGTCCAGATCGGCCCGGTAACCGCCCCCAATCGCTTCTACCAGGTCCCACACTGCACCGGGATCG
>JAAETV010000032.1 GCA_024227975.1 Actinomycetes bacterium | reverse complement strand
GGGTGGTGGCCTCAGACTCGACTTCGACTGTGGTGGTGGCAACCTCGGAGGCGATTGGTGCTTGTCCTCCAGTGGCTACAGCTGCCACCTGCTCCATCCCCGCCGCCGTGGCGTGTTGGACGGCAGTGTCGGTCCGGGCCTCAACTTCTTCTGCCACGGTTGCGCTCTCGGCTTCCGACACCTGGGCCGTCATGGCCTCGACTGCGACGAGCATGGTGGCAGACCCATCACCTTCGTGAGCGTGAATTACGCCGTCTGTTGGCTGTTCCGCTGCTGGTGCGTCGGTCTCGCCCTGGGTCGTTGCCTCGGCTGGACCCTCGCTCGTATCGGCCCCGTCGTCGGTGGTTTCCGTGGCGGCCTTGTCGTCGTCAATGCGGCGACCATCGTTGTGTGCTGAGCCAGCATCCCGATCGATTGGTCTTGGCTCAGTCGGCTCAGTCGGCTCACTCCCATCACTGGCGTCGGCGCGGCGGGCATCGTCTGCCCTGACCTCGTTGCGGCGCGGACGATCGGAACGGACATCTTCCCGCCCGGGCCGCCGAGGCCGGATGGGCTCACGATCCCGCTTGTCATCATGGCGTGACGCAGGGCGGACCTCACGACGATCGGCCAGATCATGACGGTGGTCCGAGCGACCGGGGGCCGCCGTTGTCAGCAGAGCATTCTCGAAGTGACGCGCCCGCGACTGGACATTGGGGTCAGCCCTCGTCGATCGACCTCTACTTCCTGGATTCTGCTCACCAGGCAGAGTCACGTCGCTGAACGATGCTACGGATGGGGTACTCATGATCGACTTCTCCATGCGTCCAGAACCTTCTGGACGTAGCTTTGGGTCTCTGGGAAGGGGGGTACGCCGCCATGGCGGGATACGGCCCCCCGGCCCGCGTTGTATGAGGCAATAGCTTCTTCGACCGTGTCGAACTGGTTGAGCGATTGGCGGAGGTAGCGAGCCGCACCGTCGATGGCTGATGCCGGATCCCAAGGATCGACCCCCATCTCGGCCGCCGTTGCCGGCATGAACTGCATCAGGCCCTGAGCGCCGGCGGGGCTGACGGCGCTGCGATCGAAGCCGGACTCAGACTTTGCAACCCCGGCCAACAAGGCGGGGTCGATCCCCCACCGTTCGCCAGCAGCAACAAACATCGGTTGGTAGACACGCTCGAGCTCACTAGCGGGAGAGCTTGCTCCGTAGACCGGGCCGATCGAGGAACCACCAACAGTGCCGGGGCCGATACTGGCACCGAGGCTCGACATCGGTCCCATAGTCGGGGCGGCGGGAGTCACGACCCGGCGAATGGACGCGATCTTGCGGTCGATGGTCTCAACCTTCACGACCTCGCCGGTCTTGGGGGCGTGAAGCATCTTGCCATCGCCGACATAGAGCCCGACATGGCTGACGGGCTCACCGAAAGCAACGATGTCGCCGGGCAGGGCCTCATCGAGTGACGCCACCTCTACCCCCATCGTCGCTTGATGGCGACTCCATTTCGGCAACTCGACCCCGATCTGGCGGTAGGCGTCTTGGACCAGTCCTGAGCAGTCGAAACCGTGTTCAGCATCGGTGCCGCCCCACAGGTAGGGGACGCCGAGATGGGTCGTGCCTGCCTCGACGACGGCCTGGCCGGCGGGCGACGCAACCGCGGTGCGAGACATGCCTGAGCTCGCAAGCAGGGCGGGGCTCAACCCAACGACACTGGGCCGCGCGTCGAAGCCATCGAGTGTCTGGCTGGCCAACGGACTAGAGAATATGGGGTTCGACAATGCTGGATTGGACAGAGCGGGGTTGGACAAAGCGTTGTTCGTCGAGGGGGAGCTCTCTCTTCGTGAACCTCCGAGCCCTGGCGTTCGGTGAGCTAGGTCAGTTGCCGTTTCAAACGGGTCGCGGCCAGCTTGTCGCGCCTGGGCCTCGGCCAGCAGCGTTTCGAAGCTGGCACCGCCGGCAGGCCCTGACCCCTTCGTCTGGAACCGATCCTCGATGGCGGCCAGCCGAGCGTTCGGGAGCCCAGTCAGGGCGCTAGTTGGATCGCTCATGATCAGCTCCTCTCGATCCGGGCCGAACGGGCGGCTACCAGGTCATGCCAGTCAGCGGCATCGATTCGCTGCTGGCTCGTCCGCTCAGCGGCTTCATGCCTGGCGACTACCCGCTCCAATGAGCGAGTCCGGATCATGGCGGCTTCGAGGTCGGCACGAGCGGCCTCGGCCTCGACCAGCAGGTCGGTCTTGTCATCTGACAACGTATGGAGGTGGCGGGCCCCGGTCGAGACAAGGAGTGCCCGCAACTTCATCGGCATCGTCTGCTCCGCCAGTTCGGTGGCCCGGACCAGCACTCCCTGCCGGTTGTGATCGGCAGCCCGGACCGCCTGGGTGGCCTCGATCCATCGGGTCCTGGTCCGTTCCTCGGCCTCAGTGGCCAGATCGGCGACGCGGGTCAGGCGGCTTCTGGGACCGCTCATGACTGGGCCCCCAAGCTGGTAGCTGACGCCCCGACGGCTGGCTCGCCGGCAGCCAGGATGGTGGCCAGGTGCTGCCACGATTCGGCGGCGGAGGAAAGACTATTGAGATCCTGGCGGCGGAAGTCATCGAGTAGAGGTGACAGGGCAACGGCCCGATCCAGCTCAGCATCACTGCCTGGGCTGTAAGCACCGACCTCGATCAGGTCCCGAGCTCGATCATGGACGGCGAGCAGACGTCGGGCTCGGGCCGTGAGAGCCTGCTGATCCGATGAGGTCACGGCCAGGGCCACTCGAGAGGCAGAGGTCAACACATCGATGCTGGGGAAGTGACCGGCATTTGCCAGATCCCGGCTGAGCACGATGTGGCCATCGACGATGGATCGGACGGTGTCACCGATCGGATCATGGAGATCGTCGCCCTCGACCAACACGGTGTAGAAGCCTGTGATGGAGCCAGCGGATGTCGTCCCTGCCCGCTCCAGCAACGACGGAAGCAAACCGAGAGCCGAGGGGGGAAACCCCCTGGTGGTCGGGATCTCACCGGCCGCCAGGCCAATCTCGCGCTGGGCGACAGCGAAGCGGGTCACACTGTCCATCAGCAGATTCACGTGAAGCCCGAGATCGCGGAAGTACTCGCTGACCCTGGTAGCGACATAGGCTGAGGTCCTTCGAACCAGAGCCGGCTGATCCGACGTGGCCACGATGACAACACTGCGAGCCAGGCCCTCGGGTCCCAGGTCGACATCAACGAACTCACGGACCTCCCGGCCCCGCTCCCCCACCAAGCAGACGACATTCACGTCGGCCTCTGAGCCTCGGACGAGCATGGAAAGCAGGCTCGACTTGCCGACACCGGATCCGGCCAAGATGGCAACCCGTTGACCCCGACCACAGGTCAGGAGTGTGTCGATGACACGGACCCCGACTGGCATGGGGTCAGATACCGGTGGCCTCTCGAGAGCCGACGGAGGGCTCTGGTGGAGGGTCACCGCATCCTGCATCGAGAGACGCGGGCCGTCATCAATCGGGCGACCCAGGCCATCCAGGATGCGTCCAAGTAGCTGTCGACCGGTCGCCACTTGCATTTGGCGGCCGGTCGACAGCACTGGCTCCCCGACCCGGCAACCACGGAAATCGCCGTAGGGGAGGACCGTAGCCCTAGATCCCGACACCGCAACTACCTCGGCAACAACGGGTTCTTCGCTACCGACTTCAACAAGGTCACCCGGACCGACGCGCAGACCAACGATGTCAGCCTCCGCCTGTCCCAGCCGCTCGAGTCGACCATAAGGAAGGGGGCGAGCCGCAGCTATCACCCGATCCCGACGCCTCGCTTTGGTCAGCTCAGGAATGGCTTGACCAGCTACTGATGAGTCGCCGCCCTCAGCATCAAGCAGGCCGTCGACCATCGAGTTGTGCCTCATCGCAACACCTCGGCCACCCGCTCCAGAGCCGCCGCGATGCGACCATCGACGGTGGTCTCGTCAACGGTGACGATGACCGACCCGGACTCGAGTCGCTCATCGGGAACAACGGTTAGGTGACGGTCAGCCAAGCCCAACACGTCACCAAGGCACTCGGCGTCTTCAGGGTTGAGCCGAGCCACCAGGTCACCCGATGTCGGCGCCACGTCCAAGCAACGGGCGATGGCATCAGCCCCCGGGTCATCGGCCATGGCCAGTTCACGACCGAG
>JAAETV010000031.1 GCA_024227975.1 Actinomycetes bacterium | reverse complement strand
GCAGCGATAGCTGCCGGCCTCGACGAGTCGCTGGTGGCTGATCTGGCCCAGTGGCCCACCCACCCCGGCTTCGATGCACCAGCCAAGGCCTGCCTAGGCTTGGCTGAGCAGTACATCATCGACGTGCATGGCATCACTGACGCTCAGGTAGCCGAAGTGGAAGGCCATATCGGGCCCGACGGCGTGATAACCCTCACCACCGCTCTGGCCTGTTGGGAGATCACCCACCGATTCGACAATGCCTTGCTCAGGCCACTCGAGGGAGACCGCTGATGTCCACCACCCCACGTCTACCGTCAGCTGTCGACGGCAAGTCGGCATCCAACCGCACCGTCATGGCTCACAGCCCGGCCGTACGCCAGGCGTTCGACAAGATGTACGCCACCCTGTGGTCGAACGGAGCAGTCGACCTCGATGTGAAGGAGCTGGTGCGGCTGCGAAACGCCAGGGTGACCGACTGCGGTCTTTGACGCCAGGTCCGCTTCGACCAGGCCCGTGAGGCCGGTCTCAGCGAAGACCTCGTCGACGACATCACCGACGATCATCAACACAGCGACCTGCCCGAGCACTACAAGGTGGCTCTGGCCTGGGCCGACAGCCTGCTGGCGGGCGGTTCCGAACCCGACGCCGAGTTCGAGGCCCGACTGCGCCACCACTTCACCGACGCTCAGATCATGGAGCTGACCTATGCCATGGGCAGCTTCATCGGCTACTCGAAGCAGCTCATCATGCTCGGCCTGGAACCGGACTCGATGCCGATCACAGGTGTACCGATCCCGAGCTGAAGCCAGGCGCTCATGGCAAATCGGTAGGTGTCGCCGATATGACGAACCGGTTCATTGTGCGGAACAGCGTTCGTGCCGGGGACTGGCGGGCCGAACAAGCGACTGGATGCTCCGTGCTACTCGTCGGCCGAAGTGGTCGATTGACCCAGTCGCTGGCCGCGCTTGAGGACCGATACCGGACCGTCCTCGCTGATCACGATGAGTGTGGCCGATGGGTCGTCATAGCTGTAGCGAAGGGCGGAGGTGTGGCGGGTGCCGCGATATGGACTGATATCGGCCTCGGCCTGTGCACTCGGAACCAGGTGAACACCGAGGTGCCGTAGGGTGCCCGTTTCATCGAAGACTGCGGCTCCGTCGAGCTGACCCAGGATGTGATACAGCGGCGCCAGATCGGCCGGACGCTTTATGCGGAATTCCGGTGGGGTGCCGTAGCGACGTTCAGCCGTCGGCAGCAGGCGACCGCCGGGGGCAATGACGAACGTCGACCCGACCTGGCGCGCCGCAACATCATGGACAGCGAAGCGGAGCAAGCGGTCGAAGACCCCACTGTCGAGCGAGCCAAGAAAACAGCGCTCTAGATCGAGCCATCGCTCAACTGGTGGTTCCAGCTGCCAGTCGATGCCGCTATAGCGAAGCACCCCAAACGCCCCGACGGCCCGGACGACGCCGGATGGGTGACGTTGCACGATGGCAGCCCCGGTTGTCTCGGCCAAGATCGACAGGTCACGCTCGGAGCCAATACTGCGGTCGAACACGACCAGGTCGTTGACCCCAGCAGAGCCACGAACGACCCAACTCACGATGCCGTCGGCCAACCGGCGAACCACCGCATCGGCCAGGTCGTCGACCTTTCTCCTGCTGACCTCGAACCCAGCAGCGTCAGCCCAACGGGGGAGGTCGGTCGAAGGCTCGACGAAGGCACCGTAGCTTGGCACCCGACGCTCATGAATCGGCGGACGCAAGGCATAGGCCAGCTCCTCGAGCAGTGCCTGAGGATTGGTTGCGACGGTCAGGATTGCCGGCTCGAGCTCATCGAGCTCCTCACCCAGTCGGCGGATCCGCCCCTCATTCATGGTCTGGCTACGAGTCCGAATCGTCCGAGCCTAGACAGCACTTCTTCGAACCGGCATGCATCCATCCGGCATTGGCTATTCATGCGGTGTCAAAAAGTGAGGCCATGACTGGTAGGCCGGGGGTGGGACGAAACCACCAATCTCCTGAGCCATGAGGCGAGCAAACTCGATGCACGTGTAGTCGTTGAACTCCGCACCAACGGCCTGTATGCCGATCGGTAGCCCACTCTTCGACAAACCGGTGGGGAAGACGGTGCTCGGCAAGTGGGCAACAGTGATCGTACCGGCCCAGAACAATTGCTGGAAGTAGGGCTGCTCAGCACCGTTGACCATGATCGTTCGGTCCAGGGCAACCGAGCCGTCGGCGGACGAGGAATGATCGTGGGGAAAGGCGACGGTAGCGGTCTGAGGGCACAGGAGGATGTCCCAATCGTCGAAGAATGCACCCCATCGCTCTCTCAGGATGAAGCGCTTGTTATGGCTAGCCATCCATGTGGCGTGATCTTGGACCGCGCCCCGCAACATCTGCGCTTCCATGCCCTGATCGTGGATGCCGGCCAATCTCTCCCGGATCTGCGCCCTCGCCTCGACGGGGATGGTCTCGGCCATCACTCCTTGGAGGAGGCTGACGTAGACGGCCATGCTCTCCTCGAAATCGATGTCGGGCAGGGCCGCTTCAGAAACACTGGCGCCAGCGCGGGCAAGCACTCCGGCCAGGTGATCCACCCGATCCGCGATCTCGGCGTCGACCGGTGCGAGATCGTGTGACGGCAGAACGGCGACCCGGTAATCCTGCAAATGATGGCGCTCGGGCCGAGGCAGGTTCAACTGCCAACCAGCCTCGTTGAACGAGTCGGCCCCAGCGACGATGTCCATCGAGACAGCGAGATCCTCAGCCGACCGAGCCAGGGGACCGCACACAGCGATGTCCGGCGGCTTGTGATCGCCAGGCAAGCTGTGGCCGGCCGACGGCACTACTCCCCATGTCGGTTTGTGACCGTAGACCCCACAGAAATGCGCAGGGTTGCGAATCGAGCCCCCGATGTCGCTGCCGGCCTCCAGCCCAGTCAGACCGGCAGCCAGGGCAGCTGACGATCCACCCGATGAGCCACCTGGGGTACGCGAGAGATCCCAAGGATTGCCGGTTTGACCATAGATATCGTTGTAGCTCTGAAAGTCGGCCAGGTGTAAGGGTACGTTCGTCTTTCCGAGAAAATGAGCACCAGCATTCTTCAGGTGCCGGACACTATGTGAATCGGATGTAGCGATGTTCTTGGCTAGTAACGGGATACCCCAGGTTGTCGGAAGCCCTTCAATGTCGTAGGCCTCCTTGATTGTCATCGGGAGGCCGTGGAGTGGGCCCAGGTCTACCCCACTGGCTGCCGCACGATCGGCCGCGTCGGCCGACTCGAGGGCTTGCTCGAAATTGCGAACGACGACGGCGTTTATCTCCCTATCGTGCTCTTCTATCCGACGGACATAGTGCTCGGTCAGCTCCCTGGAGCCGATCGTCTTTGCCTTGATATCCGCCACCAGTTCCACGGCCGGTTTGAATGCCAACTCATCCATCCCAGCACACTACACCACGGGTCGGTGAGCTCGGCCGGCTGGCCTCACCCGTCTGGGGTCGTCTCACACCCGGCTATGGCCAGCAGTTCACGAACCTCGTGCGCCTGTTCGGGCGCCCTGATCGCTCAGGACCAGGTCGCACTCTGGGTACTGGCCCACACTTGACCATAAGCGCCTGCCGAGACAGAGCCGCTGTGTCCGAAGCCAAAGCCTCGGCCAGCTTCTTCAGTGCCCGGGGTATCGAGCTGATCATCGGCGCTGGCAGCGACTCCGACGGCGCCTCCCAAAGCCAGGGTTGCAGCCAGAACGGCGGCGGCGATGCGGCGAGAGATTCGGATCCTTGACATCATCGACGTCTCCTGAGTCATTCGGAGCAAGACGTCGATTTCGCCACTGACTCCTTCCCAGGACTAGGCGACCATCTCAACGCCTGGGGGATCCATGTCTCGTCTGCTGAGCCTGGATCGGCTCAAAACACTCATCGTCAAGCTGGCCGCCGAACTTGAGCACATCCTGTCGAATCTCAGAGCTCGGTGGCTCACAGACCCTGAGGCCTCGACCCTCAGGGGCGGATGAGGGCACCGAGCATCGCTCGGAACTTGGAGCGGGTCTCGGCCAGTTCGGATTCGGGATCGCTCTCACCGACAACCCCGACTCCAGCGAACAGGCGGGCCTCGCAGCCAGAGATCTGGGCCGAACGGATGCCGACGGCGAAACCCCCGTTTCCCTCACCATCGACCCAGCCGACGGGTCCGGCATAGAGGCCTCGCTCGGCTTGCTCCAACTCGTCGATCACGCTGAGGGCAACCGCCTGCGGATCACCACCGACGGCCGGGGTGGGGTGGAGGGCGGCCACCAACTCCAAAGCCGAGGCTGACGGCGAAGACAACCGGCCTTCGACCAGGGTCCCGAGATGGTGCACGTTGGCCAGCGAAACAATCGAAGGCTCGGGCTCAGCGTCGACATAGGAGCAGAAAGGTAGAAGCCCGTCCAGCAACCAATCAATAGTGATCTGGTGCTCCCAGCGATCCTTCGACGAGGCCAACAGCTCGGCGGCAAGGCGCCTATCGGTAGCCGGATCAGAGGCCCGAGGAGCGGTCCCGGCCAGCGGGTGGGCCCGCACCACGTCACCGTTTCTCGACACCAGCAACTCAGGTGAGGCGCCGACGAACCCCTCGACCAAGAAGAGAATGGCGGCCGGGAAGGTCCCGGCCAGCTGGTCGACGATCAGGGCGGCGTCGACGGGGTGATCGGTGACAAGTCGCAGCTCCCGAGCAACCACCGCCTTGTCGAGCTGGCCCGAGCGGATCCGCTCCCTGACCCCGGCCACCACCTCATCGCGCCAGAGCTCAGGGGCAAGCACCGATCGAAGCTCAAATCTCGTTGGCTGCGCCCCCCCACCGCCGACACCACCAGCCCGGCCAGCACCGGCCGGGCCAGCAACCCCACTGATGCGATCGATGGCGTCGGCTGTGCTGAGGGAGCCATCGTCGACGATGGTCAGCCAGCGACGACCATCCCCTCCCCTCCCCAACGTGATCTCGGGAACGATCAACTCTCCGCCCCCAGTGCGGTCAAAGGGGAAAGCACCGAAGGCCACCGGCCCGGTCCCGGGACCACCGACCTCATTCGGCCCTTCCAACCGAGCCAGGCTCGCCTGAGCTTCGGCCGCTCCACCCGGCCGTTCCACCGGAATGGTCACGGCGTGCCCTACGCCGGCCAACGTCGGCACGGGATCGTTGGCGTTGGCCCGTGACCACAACAACCCCGAGCGGGCGCCCAGCGCCACCAGATCAAGGTCAAGATCGAGTCGTACCGTGCGCGACTTCATAGCGGCCCAGGCTACGACGGAGACGGGCCAGGACGACAGGGTTCGATCTCCAGAGGCCGAAAGCGGTGGTGGCCTGGGCGCCGTAGGATTGACGGGTGCACCAGCAAGTCACGGTCGACATCGACGCCCCCGTCGAGCATGTTTTTCCCATCATCGCTGATCTCAGCCGCTACCCCCAGCTACTCGACGTGGTACACCGGGTCGAGAGCGCCGATTCGAACGCCCAAGACGGGAGCTCCGACAGCTCCGACTCCGATGATCCTGTCTGGCTGATAACCCTGCGCACCCAGATCGGGCCGCTGGCCCGATCCAAGCGACTGCGTGTGGTGCGAACCGTCCACCAACCCCTGGCCGAGGCCATCTTCGAGCGCCAGGAGACCGACGACCGTCACCACTCCCCTTGGACCCTGTCCACCACCCTCGAACCCCTCAGTGACGGCCAGAGGACCCAGGTCACGATGGCCCTGCACTACGGGGGCCGGCTGTGGACCTCGCTGCTCGACGGGGTCCTGGAAGCTCAGATCCACCAAGCCACCGCCAACCTCGAACGGCTGGCCCTAGCTCAAGGGTGAGAGCCAGCGATCACTGAGCTGGTGCCGACCCGCGATCAGCTCGGATAGCGCCTCCCCCAACTGGCGAGCCACTGGCCCTGGAGCCTCGAACTTGACGTCGTCCAGCTGGCTCACGGGCCGGACCAGATGGGTGGTCGAGGTCATGATCAACTCATCGGCCCCCGTCACCTGATCCCAGTAGACGTCTCGGGCCTCGACGGTCAGGTCCAGGAGCTGGGCCACGTCGAGCACCAGACGGCGGGTGATGCTGTCGAGCACCGTATCTAGAGGAGGCCCGGCGATCCGTTCCCCCTTGACCACCAACATGGCCTGGGTCGTTGCCTCGGCCAAGCGCCCTTCGGTACTGCGGAAGATGACATCATCCCACCCTTCAGCTGTTGCCTGGAGCTGATGACGAAGAGCCGGGGTGTAGCTGGCCGCCACCTTGAGCGACGGTGGCAGGACCGAGGCCGGGATCTTGGGCATTTCGGCGGTGTGGATGCGAACCGACTCCGAAAGGGGGTCATTGCTCTGATCAGAAGGGAGCGCGGCGACCAGCACCGAGGGCCGGGTCGACTCGGGAGCGGTTGACATCGCAACTTCAGCCCAGGCTCCGATCAGCTTGACGAAGCTCGAGCCCGGGTTGGCCAGGACGGTTTCCACCACGGCCTTTTCCAGGGTTGCCACGTCGTAGGGGGTTTCCATCCCCATCATCTGCATCGACCGGTCGAAACGAGCCACGTGGGGCCGCAGACCGAGGGCGGCGGGGCCACTCCCGGTGTCGTAGACCCGAAGCACATCAAACACTTCGGATCCACGGTGGGCGGCGTGCGACAGCACATGGACAGTTGCGTCGGCGAACGGAATCAGCTCCCCGTCTCGCCATATCACTGCATCTTCGAATGCCACCCCCTGACACTAGTTTCGCTCGGCCCGTGGCGCTCTATCCTGACGATCCATGGTCCGACTCGTTGCCCTCGCCCTTCCTGGAGGCCCGGCCTACGTCGATGCCATCAAGCGGGTATGGGACTCAGGCGATGCCATCGCTCCTCTCGATAGTCGCCTCCCTCCGCTCGAGGCCAAGAAGGTGATGACGGCCCTCGCCCCCTCGGCCATCATCGAGGCCGACGGTGAGATTCGCTCCGTTGACGGAGGTCTACCCCTGGAACAGGGCGACGCCGCCGTCGTCGCCACCAGCGGAACCACCGGAAGTCCCAAGGCCGTCATCCACACCCATGCTGGGGTAGCCGCCTCGGCCCGGGCCACCAGTGCCGCCCTCGGCGTCGACCCAACCACCGACCGCTGGCTGGCCTGTCTCCCCGTGGCCCACATAGGCGGCTTGGCGGTCGTGATGCGCTCGATCATCACCGGGACCCCAGTCGAGGTTCATGATGGCTTCGACCCCGGCGCCACCCTCGACGCAGCCGTACGCGGAGCGACCTTGGTCTCGCTGGTGACCCGGGCCCTCAACCAGATCCCGGCTGATCGGTTCCGCACCATCCTCGTCGGTGGGGCCGCACCCCCACCCGATCGACCTTCCAACGTGATCGCCACCTACGGCATGACCGAGACCGGATCGGGGCTGGTCTACGAACGCCACCCCCTCGACGGAGTAG
Organism: Actinomycetes bacterium; assembly: GCA_024227975.1. Next base: position 31,762 of record JAAETV010000031.1, on the reverse strand, counting down.
AGATCGATGTCACAACCGACGACGAAGTCAGACTCCGGGGCCCGATGCTGTTTCGGGGCTACCGCCACGACCCGAACCCTTTCGACGCCGACGGCTGGTTCAACACCGGCGACCTCGGCCGTTGGGGTGAGGATGGCCTGATCATGATCGACGGCCGACGGGGGGACGTGATCGTGACCGGCGGGGAGAAGGTGTGGCCTTCCCCCATCGAATCCTTCCTGACCGGGCGCGACGACATCGCCGAGATCGCCCTCGTCGGCCGACCCGACCCCGACTGGGGTCACCGGGTGGTTGCCGTGGTGGTCCCGACCGATCCGGCCCGAGCCCCGTCGCTGGATGAGCTCCGGGCCGTCACCTCCGAGCGGTTTCCGGTTTGGTGCGCTCCCCGTGAGCTCGACCTGCGGGCTGAACTGCCCAAGACAGCCCTGGGCAAGATCAGGCGCGATCTCCTCTAGCCGTCTCCACTGCGTCGTTGGCAGGATCGATGGCCGGGCCGCTGCTTGGTATCCCCTCGGCGCTCGAACGGACTCGGGGTCTGGGCCGGCGGGCAACCGTCAACGCTCCGATGAGGGCCAACGCCGAGAGCCCAACCCAAGACGGGCGGTACGAACCAAACTGGTCGACCGACCAGCCGACCAGGGGGGCGGCAACGGTGAGGCCTCCGAGGAAGCCCAATAGCACTGTCCCAGTGGCCCGGCCCGAGTCGCGGGCTGGAACCGACCAGACAACGGCCAGCATCGCCACCACGTTCCAAGCGACGACGGAGAATGCCATCCCTACCACGGCCGGCCACAACAACCAGCGGGCCCCGCTCTCGGCAACGAACAGGGTCATGATGCTGACCGCACTGCCGATACCAAGTCCGATCAGAGCTGTCCTGGTACTGATCGTCGACTCGACGAGCTTGGCCCAGATCATGCGGGCGGCGATGGCCGATAGCCCGGCCACGCTCACGCTCAGCCCGGCAATGGCCTCTGAGTAGCCCAGGATCTCGTTGGCGAACAATGGGTAGAAGCGGGTGACGCCCCCGGCGCTCATCCCAAGCATGAAGGCATAGATGGCGACCTGATTGACGAACCGGGCGGCCCCTGGATCGAGGCCGCGACTGTCGGTGAGAGCGCCAACCTTTGGGGCCAGGGGCTCGACCCGGGTTGTGTCGAACCGGGTGTTGAGAATGAAGGCGGTGACGATGGCGGCCGCGCCGAAGCCGGCAACGGCCAAGCGCCATCCAAAGGTCACGGCGGCCGATGGCATGGTCGCTCCCGCCAGGAATACGGCGAATTGCACCCCCGATTGCTTGACCCCCATTACCGAGCCCTGCTGGGCCAGGGGGACCTCGTCAGCAATGACCTTGTTGGTGACTGGGTTGGAGGCCCCCTGAGGCAGGCCGGCTAGGGCCGAAGCCCCCAGCAGAAGCCAGTAGTTCGTGGCCGCCGAGGTCAGCAGAAGCCCGACCCCGCTCAGTGCGACGAGGGCCACGATGGCCCGGCCGGAGCCGAGACGATCAGTGAGGCCGCCGAGGCGGGGAGCAGCCAGGGCACCCACCCCGGTGTTGATGGCCCCCAAGAACCCAATCTGCCAGCGACTGATACCAAACTCCTCGATCATGCTGGCGGCCAGGACGGCAATGACGAAGAGCTGGGCCGTGGCCGCCGTCATGGCCCATGCCGTCGAGACCATCAGCTCGACCTGACGGGCTCGGCTCAACATGGTCCGCTGGTGCGGCTCAGGGTCCTGGCCCGTCACCGGGCCAGCCTAGAGGGTCAGCTACTGGGCTAGATTCTTGGGGCCTGCAACTCATGATTTCGTAGCAGGTCTTGCTGCCCCGAGAATCTCGAGGTGCCCGGAGGGCACACCTAGAGAACCTGATCGTCTTCCAACCGGCTGGGAGCCGGGTCGGGGATGGGCAAGCGAACAGCCTGACGACGACGGGCCGCCGATTCCTGGACCAGGGCCCAGCCACCAGCCACGAGGCCGATGCCACCGACAGCCACGATCCAGGTCTCCCAACCAGTGAAGGCGAGCTGCTCTGGTGCTTCGATCTGGGTCACCTGGCTCACCGGTTCAGCTTGGACCGCAATTTCGGCAGCCGGTGTGGGCTCAGGGATCGCAGCCGGAGCTGGGGAGGGCAAGGGCAATGGTTGGGTGGCCGCTCGGGCCAGAGCTTGGATCTCAGTGCCGTCTTGGCTCGAAATCTCAGCGACCCCGATGAGGGTGGCTCCACTGGCATCGACCGAGCTGGCCGTTGCCGACGAGGTTGCGATGACCCCGTCAGGGCCAAGGGCGGGAGCGTTGGCCTCCAGGAAGAAGAAGGCAGAGTGGTCGGGAGCCAACGGGTCTGAATCGGCCCGGATCAGGATGGGGGTTCCTTCGATGTCGAACTGGTCGAGGGCAATCGAAGCCAGGTGGGTGTTGCCAGTATTGGTGACCGTGTAGCAGTAGGTGATGGGGTCGGCTTCGTTCACGAGCGTCAGATCGGCGGCCGGGCAACCCGTACCCCCACCATGGCCGGCATAGACCGACGTCGACAAGCGAAGCTGAGCGTTGGGTGGGACTTCGGGAGCAAAGACGACAGCCTCAGCTGATGCTGTAACCGGGGCCGTTCCGGCCAGGGGCTGGGAGGCTCCGTCCAGAGGTAGGGCGCTGACCGATGCCACATTGGTGAAAGTCTCGTCGACCACACCGTCAGCGTCATCGGGAGGCGGGGTCGACACCACGTAGTAGTGAGCCGAATGGCCGGGGGCCAGCGGCACCGAATCCGCGGCCAGAAGAGTGGCCGGCTCGGCTACGTGAGGGTCGTTGATCGCAATCTGACCCAGGTGGCTGGCACCAGTATTGGTCACGGTGAAGCAGAAGGTGACGACATCGTTCTGTCCGGCTTCGGTGAAGGTGGTGGCGCTGGCGCACCCGGCCCCACCGTCGGCTCCGGCGTAGACGTTCTTGATCAGAGCGACCCCATTGTCAGAGGTCTGGGCGCCAGCCGTGCTCGGCACTGCGAACACGGCCAGCACAGCACTGGCGGCAACGGCAACAGCCACTGGTCGAAACATGGTTCGTCCTCGATTTCGTGGGAAGGAGTGATGCCGAGGGAGCGGGTTGCGGGAATTCGGCGTCGTCCTTCCATCGGACGACCAGGCCGCCATTTGAGCCGTTGGGTCGTGAGCAATTGGTCTGTGAGCCGCTACCGGTGAGCGAGTGCCTTCCTGGCCAACTCGAAGTCATCGGGGTTTGTGATCCCGATCCATTGCTCGGTGGAGGCGACGACCTTGACCTTCATCCGATCGGCCGCCACCAGTTCGCCGACAACGGTCGGCAGCTGGCACTCGGCCTTCGGGTCACCGGCGTTGAGCTGGTAGAAGGCGTGCCACCGCTCGTCGAATTCGTCGAACGCACTCCGATCGAAGCACCACAGGTTCATCGAGACGGGGGTGGTGGGAGGAACGATCTCACCGCCGGCCGAGTAGGTCCCGTCGGTCAGTCGCTCGCACCCATCGGTCTCGACGATGGCACTGAGATAGCCATCGGTGACCGCGGTGACAGCGCGGGTCACCGCCCCAGCCGGAGGCACGGTGTGACCGAGCTCGAAGGCCACGTTGACCGCCAGGCCAGCCTCGATGTGTCCCAGGCACCGGGCGGCCAAGCTGAAAGAGCTAGGACCGTAGTAGTCGTCGGCGTTGATGACTGCGAATGGTCCTTCTACCGCCGAGGCCGCGCTCAGTACGGCATGAAGGGTGCCCCATGGTTTCTGGCGCGGCGGGCCGAGGTCATCCTGACACACATAGGCAATGGGCACGTCGCGGTGGAGCTCTCCGAGATGATGGCGAACGTCTTGTTCGATCTCGGCCCGCACGATGATCACCACATCACCAAAGCCAGCGGCCAGACCGTCCTTGATGGAGAAGTCGAGGATGGCTTCACCCCCGGGGCCAACCCGGGCGATCTGCTTCACTCCTCCGAACCGACTCCCCAGTCCGGCGGCCATGATGATGAGCGTTGGTTGCACCTCAACAGGGTGGCGGGTCATCCCCCCACTACCAACACGCCGTTAGCGTGCTCATTGATGGAAGCGGAGCCGACCTCAGGTCAGGACCGGGTTTGGCCCTTGTTCGTCGTCTTGGCGATTGCCATCGTGGCCATCTCCTCCTCAGCAGTCCTGGTCCAGTGGGCAGCTGCCTCACCGGTGGCTCTGGCCTTTTGGCGCACCGCCGGTGGCGCCATCATCTTGGCCTGGCCCTCCCTGCGCCTCGGGGTCAGGCCCACGGCAACCCAGTGGCCTTGGTTGGGGTTGGCGGGGGTCGCCCTCGGGGTCCACTTCGCCACCTGGCTGGCCTCATTGGAACTGACCTCGGTTGCGGCCTCGGTCACTCTGGTGTCCACCGCGCCCCTGATCATGGCCCTCCACCTCCTGGCAACTGGTCGGAATCCCTCTCGGTCGACGTGGACCGCCATCATCATTGCCATGGTCGGGACCATCATCATCGCCGGCGGGGATCTCGGCTCTGGAAGCGAGGCCATGACCGGCGATGGGCTGGCCCTCATCGGGGCGGTGATGATGGCGGTCTATCTGAGCGTCGGTCAGCGACTCCGAGCCAGCCTCGCCACCGCAACCTACGCCAGCCGGACATACGCCGTGGCCGCCCTCAGCCTCGTCCCCATCATCGTCATGTTCGATATCCAGGCCTGGGGTTATGACCAGACGACCTGGCTGGCCATCGGAGGTATGATCCTGGGCCCCCAACTGGCCGGCCACACCGCCTTCAACCTGCTACTGAAACGCCTTGGCTCCATGACGGTTTCACTGGCCTTGCTAGCCGAGCCGTTGGGGGCGTCGATTCTGGTCTGGCTGTTCTTTGGTCAGCTCCCCCCGCTGGCCGCCGTGATCGGGGCTCCTCTCGTCGTGGCGGGCCTGGTCCTCCAGGTAGTAGCAGGGGGGCGCACCACATCAGAGCCGCAGACGGCCCACCCTTAGCTGGTGATAGAGCTCGGTGGCGTCCCGAGCCAGGGGTCGTAGGGGGGACGGAAGATCGTCGACGGTGGCCGCGGCCAGAGGATCGGGGGCAGGCCCGAACCCAGTCGAGGCCTCGACGGCCCCATACCAGTGGGGGGCCCAGCACCCATCACTAGCTCGGCGACCAGCCGGCCACGACAGCATCCGCTCTGTGAGCTCCAATCCCAGGTGATCACACCAGGTGGTGAGATAGGCCCGGGGGTCGGTAAGAAAATCAGCGGCGTCGATGACCAGCTCGGCTCGCGACGCCAGTTCGATCTGCTGGGGAAGGCCGAGATCGTCGAGGGTTACCTCGGAGCGGACCTGGGTGTAGGAGGCCAGAACGGCCACCGGGTCACGGATGAGGAGGAAGTTGCGGACCTGGTCAAGCCAGGACCGATCGATCGAGGCCAGCAGGTGGTGTGTCATATGCTTCTGGTAGCTGATGGTGATCCCGTCCGGAAGCGGTTCCAGGCAGCGGCCGACGGCAGCATCAGCTCCGACGGGGCCGTTGGCCATGATCTCATCTCGCCCGGGATGATCGAGCCCGGTGGTGGCCAGGTAGTGGGCATAGAGGGGTTCATCGAGCACCATGGCGTCGGGACGGTTTTCCCAAGCTCGCATCAGAGCCGTCGAGAGGTTCCGGGGCCCGGACCACATAGCGATCCGCACCGGGGTGGCCTTCTCGCTGACGATGCTGTTCACGACCCGGCCCCCAGGCGCTGGCACAGGTCCAGGTAGGCCGCTTGGAGCTCGCTGGTCCGGGGTCCGAGCGTGCCATCGCCGATGACTCGACCATCGACCGAGGTCACCGGGGCGATACCGGCGAAGGTGCCGGTGACGAAGGCCTCGTCGGCCCCGTAGACCTCGCTCAGAGCGAAGTTTCGCTCCTGGGCCCCGATACCCAGATCCTGACACAGGGCCAAGACATTGGCTCTGGTGATACCGGGGAGGCAGTAGTCGCCGGTCGAGGTCCACACCTGGCCCCCACGCACGATGAAGAAGTGGGTCGAGTTGCAGGTTGCGACGAACCCCTGGGGATCGAGCATCAGCGCCTCATCGGCCCCAGCCTTGGCGGCCTGGATGCAGGCCGTAATGCAGTTGAGCTTGGAGTGGGTGTTGAGCTTGGGGTCCTGGACGTCGGGGCGGCCCCGCCGGACATGGACCGTGAACAGGCTCATGCCTTGGGTGGCGGTGGCGGGCAAGGGGGCCTTGTACTCGGGGATGATGACGATGGTGGGCGCGGAGATGGTGAAGCGGGGGTCCTGATAGGGGGTCGACTTCACCCCCCGGGAGATCATGAGTCGGATATGGATCGAGTCGGTCGAGCTGGCGGTGATGGTGTTCGCCTCCAGGGTCTCGGTGATCATGGTCGTCAGCTCAGCTCGGGTCTTTCCGATGTCGAGATCGATGGCCTTGGCCCCCTCGTAGAGTCGGTCCAGGTGCTCATCGAGGAACAGGAGGTGTCCACCACGGACCCTGATTCCCTCCCAGATCCCGTCTCCGAGCATGAAACCAGAGTCGAAGACCGAGACGACGGCCTGGTCTCGGGGGACGAGGTCATCATTCAGGCGGATGATGATGCTGGAATTGCGCTCGTCATGAGCATGGTCGTGGGTGCCGTGAGCCATGGCCGGAGAGTACCGGCAGCCACCAACGACGCGACTCGATGAGGAGATGGCTCAGGCCGGTGTACTGATCGGTGACGAGCCTCTCACCGGATCGACACCGTCACCACCGCAGGATCAGGTGGCGCTGCCCCTGGCTGTTCCCGTCTTCAACGTGCCGTCATAGTTGCCGAGCATGCACAGGACTTCGCGATCGTCGAGACCGTCCCAGCTCCCCTCGGTTGGGGTCAGGGTGTTGAACCCGTAGATCGAGGCCTCATAGACCACCCCGACGAAGGGCTCGAAGGCCTCATAGCAACCGTCGGATGCTGCCTCCTCAACCGAGTAGTCACCTGGGTAGTTTCCGTCTCCTTCAGGCAGATTGAAAGCGTAGTACACCTCGAACTCGTGGGGTCCGTCGCAAGGGACCCCGTCAACCGACTCGACCTCGTCACCAAGGGCGCCACCGATACAGTCGCCGACCCGGATGCGAAAGGCCCCGAGCTCTCCCTCTTCGACAATGGATCCCGCGTCATCACGAGTGGTGTTGTCTTCGCCCCCGAGCCCGGCATAGCCGACCCCCACGAGGCCGAGACCGGCTACAGCGCCGCCAACAAGTCTTCCGATTCCCATTCCAGAGGCATCGGCTGGTGCCGCTCCGACCTTGAATCCAGCGGATGATCAGCTGGAGCTCAGCGGCAGACGTCGGGGTCGGGTTGACGAGCCCAGGCCCGAACCGTGTAGACACTGTCGCCCGACAGCACCCCACCGCGACCGAACAGGCGGCCACCCTGCCAGTTGGACAGACCGAGCTCGGGCTTGTTGAGGGCGTACTGCCCGTCGACCCAGCGGGTGAAGCCATCACCTACGAAGGGGGCATCGATGGTGGCCCAGAACTGCTGCTGCTCCGATTCGTCGTCGCTGATGAGGCTGGCGGCGAAGCGGGGGCTCTGCTGGTTGAAGAGCTCGACGGCCTCGTCGACGGTGTCGACGATCGTGATCGTCATCTCGGGTGATGCCTCCCACTCCCACTCGACACCGAGCTGATCGTGACCGATGAGCTCGGCCAGGGGTTCGATCTCCTCACCGCTGGCTCGGCTTATGGCCACCTTCCGGTCGAACCAGGTTGACGGGATGAATTCCTCAGTAGGGGGGGTGACGTGCAGCTTGGGATTGGTACCCCGGGCCGCGGCCGCCCCTTCCAATCCCCCCAACACCACCGGAACCAATTCGCTGGCCAATGAGCGGAGGACGACGCAGGTATTGAGGGTGTTGCACACCTTGCGATCGAGGGAGTTCCGGACAACTGTTCGCAGCCGATCGGGATTACAGGATCGGCCGGCCACGATCCAGGCACCCCCGGTGCCATGCAGGCTGACCGACGTCCCGACCTGGCGAGCCACCGCGCCCAGCTGGGCCACAGCTGGCCCGCTCCCACGAGCCACTGCCAGGGACAATCGGGGGTCGCTGAACATGGCCCAACCCGCGGCATGAGCCGGCGATTCGACCAAGGTGGCCGCCCCGTCGGGGAGGCCGGCGGCGGCCAGGGCAGGGTCGAGTGCATGCTCGACGATGGCCTTGGCCGTTGTGAGCGCATCGGAGCCGATGCGGAACACGACCGCGTTGCCACTGCGTAGCACCCCGCACGCATCGGCAAAAACGTTGGGCCGCCCCTCGAAGACGAAACCAACGACGCCGAGCCCAGCGACCCGTTGTTCGACCCGCCATCCCTCATGGTCGATGACGTCGAGCACCTGATCCCGGGCCGAGGTGGCATCGGCCCACATCCTCAGCCCTCCGATCATGTCGGCTCGCATGATCGACGTGAGCTCCAGACGGGTGGTGGAGCGACCCCGTTTGCGAGCCGACTCAATATCGCCCTGGTTGGCGGCGACAATGGGGGCGAATTGCTCGTCGTCGGCCAGACGGGCGGCGAAGGCTCGGTAGAAGGCAGAGATGGCGTCGTCGCTGACCGCCCCCAGGCGACCGAAGGCCGCATGGGCCCGGCCCACGGCAACCGTTGCCGTCTCCCACTCTGCGGCCGGAATATGGAGCAGGTCGCCAGTGTCAGCCACCACGACCAGCCGGTCACCCTCGGTGAAGGCCGCAGCCAGCTCAGCCGAGACCCGGGTCACCCGGTTCCCCCCGAACACGATGGGTTGGCCCGCCTGCAATACAGTGAGTTCCTCGATCACTGGTCCATTGTGCCGCCCCTGGTCTGTTGCACCCACACCCACACCGGACCTGAGCTCCGCTATGAACGACGAGCCTGATCAGCTGTATGCGGCCTCAGCGTGTTCGCTGCGGTCGAGGCCGATCTGCTCGCTCTCGGTGTCGACCCGGAGGCCGAGGGTCATGTCGATGGCCTTGGCCACGATGAAGGTGACGACAAAAGCGAAGACCAGTACGACGACATTGGCCAAGATCTGCTCGCCCAGCAGGGCGAACCCACCGCCGGCGAATAGGCCGTCAGCGTCGGGATTCGACTGACCGAATACTCCCGAATCGGCGAAGAACCCGATCAGGATGCCACCCACGAGTCCACCGACGAGATGAACACCGACCACGTCAAGGGCGTCGTCGTAGCCAAACCGGTACTTCTGTCGCACGGCCAGGGAACACAGGACACCGGCGGCAAGGCCAACGGCCATGGCTCCCCCGATACCCATGAAGCCAGCACCGGGGGTGATGCCGACCAGGCCGGCCACGATGCCCGATGCCGCACCGAGGGAGGTGGCGTGGCCATCGACAACTCGTTCGACGACGAGCCAGGCCAGCATGGCAACGGCGGCGGCCATGAAGGTATTGGCGAAGGCTTGAACCGCCACCTCGTTGACGTCGAGGGCGGAGCCGGCATTGAAACCGAACCAGCCGAACCACAAGATGCCGGCCCCGATCATGGTGAAGGGGAGATTATGGGGTGGCATCGGCTCCGTCGGCCAACCTCGACGACGACCGAGCACCATCACGATGGCCAGCGAGGCGGCCCCGGCGGCGACATGGACCACCGTCCCACCGGCGAAGTCGAGGCTTCCCCGGGCCGACAGGAGCCCGTTGTCTCCCCGAAACACCCAGGCCCAGGCAGGTACGAACACGACGAGCAGCCAGATGGGTACGAACACCACCCAGGCCGAGAACTTCATCCGATCAGCCACCGCCCCCGAGATCAGAGCGGGGGTGATGGAGGCAAAGGTCAGAGCAAAGAAGACGCCAAGGAGGGGGCTCGACCCGGTTGCGGTGTCGACCAGGGGCACGTCGGCCAAGAAGGCGTGGTCGAAGTTGCCGATCCACTTCGAGGAACTGCTGGCCGACGACAAGGAGTAGCCGGCAACCACCCACACAACGGGCACGATGCCAAGGCAGACCATGTTCATCATCAACATGTTGAGCATGTTCTTGGAGCGACTCATGCCACCGTAGAACAACGCCAACCCGGGAACCATGAACAGCACCAGGGCGGCCGAGACCAGGATCCACAGGGCGCTTACTGCATTCATACCTACCGCCTCTTCATTGGCTACGGATGTGGCGCCACATTGCGCTCCTCTATCGGGCCCAGTGTCCGCCGTCAGTGATTCTTGACCGTTTCCGGTTTGTTTCGTCTCTGTTAAATGCCCAGGCGCCGTTGTCGGAGCTTCAGCCCGCCTCGACCTGACCTGACCACCTAGTGTTGCGACATGCCCTCCGGCCGTTTTGCGCCGAGCCCGTCAGGTCGACTCCACCTCGGCAACCTCCGCACCGCCCTGGTGGCGTGGCTTTACGCCCGCCACGACGACAGCCCCTTCCATCTGCGCTTCGACGATCTCGATCCGGAAAATGTCCGGTCTGAGCACTATCAGACCCAGGCCGACGACCTCCAGGCCATCGGGCTCGATTGGGACGACCCTCCCCTGCGCCAGTCAGAACGGCGCGGGGCCTACGACGACATGGTGGCCACCCTGGTCGATGCTGACCTCGTCTATCCCTGCTACTGCTCTCGCCGCGAGATCCGCGAAGCAGCCAGCGCCCCGAACCAGCCCTTGGCCGGCCACGCATACCCCGGCACCTGCCGCCACCTCGGCCGCCAGGCCAGGGCCCAGCACGAGCAGGGGGGACGGCGGCCCGCCCTCCGCTTGCGGACCGAGGGGGAGACGGTCCCATTCGACGACCTGATCGCCGGTCGGGTCGGATTCGAGATCGACGATTTCGTGGTCGAACGCAATGACGGGACCCCGGCCTACCACCTGGTGACGATCGTCGATGATGACTTCCTCGACATCCAGACCGTGGTCAGGGCCAATGATCTGCTCGACTCGACCAGCCGCCAGCTCTACCTGGCCCGGATGTTGGGCCTCCCTGAGCGGACCCATGCCCATGTGGGTCTCGTCCTCAGCCCCGGCGGGGAGCGATTGGCCAAGCGCCATGGCGCGGTGACCCTCGACGATCGCACCCGCCGAAGCCAGCAACCAGCCGAGGTGCTCGCCATGTTGGCAGCATCGATCGGTTTCAGCCGGCCCGGTGAGACTCTGACCCCAGGCGAGCTCCTGGACCGGTTCGACCCCACCCCTCAGGCCGGCCACCCTCTGACCGAGCCCCTTGTCTTGAGCGAGGAGTTCCTGGCCTGACCTGGGCTTATGTGAGAGGAATCACAGAAGCAGCTCGGAGACGCTGTAGATCACCAGCCCGGCCAGACCACCGACCAGCGTCCCGTTGATCCTGATGAACTGGAGGTCTCGTCCGACCTGGAGCTCGAGCCGATCCGCAGTCTCGTCGGTATCCCACCGCTGCACGGTGGAGGCGATGAGGTCGGCCACCTCACCCCGGAACTGCTCGGCGACATAGCCGGTGGCCTCGATGATCCACCCATCAATGCGGCGCCTCAGTTCGGGGTCGTCCTGGAGGGAGCGACCAGCTTCGATCACGGCCTGCTCGACCCGAGCTCGCAGCTCCGAATCTGGATCGTCGGCCGCCTCGAGCAAGGCGACCTTGATACGGTCCCACAGGGTCTCGGACCAGGCCCGGACCTCGGGGTGGGCCAGCAGCTCTTCTTTGATCTCATCACCCCGAGCTCGCATCGCGGGCGAAGTCCTCAGCTCCTCGGCCAGGGCCAGGGTCCGGCGGTCAAGGTCATTGCGGAGGGGATGATTGCGGTCGTGGCCGATATCGGTCAGGAAGCTCTGGACCGCGGTGTAGATCTTGTCGAATACCACATCGTCGATCGGTTCCGGCACCCACCAAGGCGATTCATGATCGAGGCGGCTGCGGAACGTGAGACGGTTCTCCGACAGGTAGTGGCTGAGGCCGTTCAGCACCGATTCCAACATGACGTGGTGGTGGTCGCCCTCGAAGGCAGCCTCGACCACCTGCCCCATGACGGGCGCCACCGAAATGGACCGGGCCCTACTCAACACGACATGCTCGATCCCGCTCTGGACCAGATCATCTTCCAGTACCTCCGTCACCCCACGGATGACGGCCGCCCCCTGAGCCGACACGGTGCGGGCGTGGTCCGGCTTCGACAGCCAATCACCGAGGCGGGCCGCCAGATGAGCGTCTCGGAGCCGTTCAGCCACGATCTCAGAGGTCAGGAAGTTGTCACGGACGAAGCCACCGAGGCTGGCTCCGATCTGATCCTTGCGGGTCTGGACGATGGCGGTGTGAGGGATTGGGATCCCCAATGGATGCCGAAACAGGGCGGTGACGGCAAACCAGTCAGCCAGCGCACCGACCATGGCCGCCTCGGCTGTTGCTCGCACATAGCCGAGCCATGGTTGTGCGTCTTCAAATGCCCTGGTCACGGCAAAGACGACCGCAGCCCCGACGAGCAGCCCAGAGGCCACCATCTTCATCCGCTTCAGGTCGCGGCGCCGGTCAGCGTCGATCGTTGGAACTGGTGCGGACACTTCCCCCAGGATGCCGTGTCCGACCATGCCGCCAACGCTTTCGGGCCCCAAGAATCTAGGGAGCCGGTTCGCCCAATACCAGCAAACCGTCCTTGACTGCGGGCGCTCCTTCCCCGTTGAGGACCTCGAAGGGAACGGTGTGGCGACCATCGCCGGTGTCGTTGGCATGCCAGATGCGCACGGTCAGGGTTGACGGCATCAAGACCATTGCCGCGAAGCGGCAAGTGATACGTCTGACGAGGTCAGGTCGGCCCCCGGCTCGATGGTTGACGATGGCCGTCACCCCGTGGGCCAGGTTGGCCGTCCCGTGGAGGATGATGTCTGGCAGGCCAGCCGCCAGAGCCACGGCCTTGTCGGTGTGGATCGGATTCCAGATCCGGGCGCATTCGGTGTAGGTATGGGCCGCCCCAGCCCCGATCGGGACCTTCACCTCGAAGGGGTCGCCAATGCGTTCCTGGCCGGGTACCGGTCCGGGACCATCGACGTCGGGATGATCCTCACCCTCGGTCCTGACCCCCAGGTGGATCCCGTTCTGGGTCGTGGTCACTACTGGTTGACCATCGGCATCGACTGTCACCAGCCGGGTTGTTGACATGGCTCCCGGCGACTTGTCGACCACGCCCACCATCTCGAGCGAGGTCGTCAACAGATCTCCGGGGCGGATCAGGCGGTGCAGTTCAACGTCGTGGGTGGCATGGACCCCGGCGATGACCTCCTCTCGGGAGACACCCAACTCCGTGGTCAAGACCCGCGATGAGACGATGACCGGCCACTCAGGACAGACCGAGAACAGGGGATGGGCTACCACCCCATCGTCGGACGTGGTGTCGAGATAGTAGGGCTGATAGTCGTCGAGGGAGGCGGCATAGGCCATGGTCCAGCGCTCATCGACCTGATGCTGGAGGGGCTCGACCGTCATCCCGACAAGAGCAGTTGGAATAGGCACCATCTGATCATCGCGCCGAAACCTGGTTGCCGTCGAAGGCCACGGCCAGTAGACCGAGCCGAGCCCTCAGGGCCACTGCTCATGTCTTCACCGATTCCTTCCTCCCCCTCCCGACCAGCGAACCCATCGCCCCGGGGGGCAATCGTGCGCCAGGCCCTGTCGATCTCCTTTGCCGTCGTCCCGTTCGGGGTGGCCTTCGGGGTAGCCGCTGATCAGGCTGGCCTCCGCGTGATCGAGGCTGTCGGCTTCTCGGCCCTCGTCTTCACCGGTAGCGCCCAGTTCGCGGCTGTCAGCGTGCTGGCCGACGGGGGGACGGTGGCCGCCGCAATCATCTCTGGTCTCCTACTCAATCTCCGCTCCCTGGCCTTCGGGATCGTGATGGCGCCCGCCTTGCGGGGACCGATCTGGTGGCGGGCCCTCGCTTCGCAGCTGATGATCGACGAGTCAATGGCCGTGGCGTCGGCCCAACAGGAGAGGCGCTGGCAACGCTACGGGTTCCTGGCTGGGGGCCTTGGGGTGTTCGTGTTCTGGAACACCTCAACTCTATTGGGGGCATCGGTCCTCAGCAGCTCCGACGACTTGATCGAAAGGGCCGGGATCGATGCCACCATCCCCGCCGCCTTCCTGGCCCTGCTCTGGCCCCGCCTGGTTGACCGGACCCAGCGCCTGGTGGCCCTCCTCGGGGCCGGGATCGCCTTGCTCACCGCTCCCCTTCTTCCGCCCGGGCTACCCATCATCGCCGCCGCGGCGGCGGTGTTGATGGTCAAGCCGTGGAAGACCAACCGATGACGCCGGCCGCTACCACCCTGCTGCTCCTGGCCGCCGGTACCTATGCCCTCAAGGCAGCTGGACCCTTGGTTCTGGGCGGCGACCGTTCCCTGCCCAAGATCGTGCAACACCTCGCCCTCCTCCTGCCGGCCGCCTTGCTGGCGGCCCTGGTTGCCACCTCGACCTTCATCGACGATCAGCGCTGGTTCGTCGACGCCCGCCTGGCCGGCTTGGCGGCAGCAGCCATAGCCCTGTGGCAACGGATGCCTTTCGTGGTTGTGGTGTTGGCCGCCGCCGCTACCACCGCCACCGTCCGAGCTTTGGGCTGAGGATTCCGACCTGGGCGGGGGCGGGATGGGCCGGTAGGGTCGCGGCCACCATGCGATTGACAAACAGGACGCTCCAGGTGCCAGTGTCGCCCATCGCCGAAGCTCACGCTTGGCTGGCCCACCGGACCGGTGAGCGCCCCCTCCTCGACCTGTCCCAGGCCGCACCCAGCTATCCCACCGCCCCCGAGATCGCCGATCGGATCGCCGAGATCGCCCATAGTGGCGATGGGGGCCGCTACGCCCCGCCCCCGGGCCTTCCAGCGCTCAAGAACGCCTTCGCCCACGAGCTGTCGAATGACTATTGCGCCACCATCACCCCGACCCAGGTCCTACCCACCGGGGGCTGCAACCAGGCCTTCTGTGTTGTCACCTCGACCCTGACCGAACCTGGCGACGAGGTCATCCTGGGCGTGCCCTACTACTTCAACCACGACATGTGGCTGAAGCTGGACAACGTCAAACCCGTCTATCTCGACCCCGGCCCTGACCTGAGCCTCGATCCCGAACGAGCGGCCACCTTGATCACCGAGCGGACGGCGGCCATCGTGTTGGTCACCCCGGGGAACCCAACCGGGGTCACCATTGGCCCTGAGATCATCAGCGCCTTCCACGACCTGACCGTGGCCAACGATATTGCTCTGATCATCGACGAGACCTACCGCAATTTCCGCCCGACAAACGACCCGCCCCACGACCTGTTCTCCCGGCCCGATTGGCCCGATCATGTGATCAGCCTCCACAGCTTCTCCAAGGATCTGGCCATCCCCGGCTACCGGGTAGGTGCGGTGGTGGCCAGTGAAGGGGTGCTGGATGAGGTGTTGAAGCTGGTCGACTGTGTCCAGATCAGCGCCCCCCGGATCAGCCAGGAGGCCGTAGTCACGGGACTGACCAGGGCCAGGGCGTGGCGCCAAGAGCAGTCGGAGCGGATCGCGGCCACCCAGAAGGTGTTCGAAGACGTCATGGCCGCTGAGCCCGGTGGGTTCACCCTGGCCTCGGCCGGTGCCTTCTTCGGCTGGGCCCGTCATCCCTTCACCGACCTTGGAACCGACGAGGTCATCAAGCGCCTGGTTCTCGACCATGACGTGCTGGCCATCCCCGGTACCGCCTTCACCCCCAGCGACGAACGCTGGGTTCGCTTCAGCTTCGCCAACCTCGACCACCATGAGCTGACCGAGCTCGGTGCCCGCCTAGAAGAAATGGCGGCTCGAACCCGAGGCTAGGGGCCGTGGCGGCTTCTACTGGCCCAAGGGGAACAAGCCAAGGGCTACGGGAAGGATGTCCTCCTCGATGGGGAGATCAAGGGTGTTGTCTTTTGAATCGACGGCTGAGACCACCAGATCTCCGGACTGGTAGTAGACACTCCACTCCCGGTTGGTCGAATCAACGACCCCTGCCTCGACCCAGATGACACCATCCCGCTCCTCAACGGTGTGAACCTCGGCCAGGGTGCCGTTGCCATTGTCGCAAGTGGTTCCGGCCGTGGCCTCGATCGTGTCGAGGTGGAGCCGGGCCAGCGTCGGCGTAGCGAAGCGGAGGACCACGATCCCCCCTCCGTCTCCCCAAGCCGATCGGGCCGGGTTGATGGCATTCTCCCCCACGAAGGCGCAGGCTGAGAACCACCGGGTCACCGTGAACTCACTGACTCGAGTAGCCCCGAATATCCCCAGCACCGACGTCAGCTTCCCTGACACCTCACTGTCGGTCAGCACCGGGGCCGGGGGCAGGGTCGTGATGGGAATAGTCGTGGTTGTCATCACCGTTGTCGGGGTGGTGGATGGCGACGTCGTCGTTGTCGACGAGGTGGGGGCGGTGGTGGTGGACGTTTCGTCCCCCGCCGCGAGTTGGTCGTCGTCAGGGCCCGAATCTCGCGTCGCCAACCAAGCCAGGCCAGCGATGAGCCCAACGATCACCACTACTCCGACCCCGATGAAACCCACTCGTGATCCGCCACCGCCACCGCCTCGGGGTGGGGCGGCCATGGTAGGGGCCGCCGGATCAGCCGTCGGGACCCGCTCGAATTGGGTGGTGGGCGCCGGGGCCGGCACGGGATGCTCGACGGTCGGAGCCTCTCCCAGAACGGCGCCTAGTTCAGTGGCGAACTCGGCCACACTCTGGGGCCTCTGGGACGGGTCTTTGGCCAGGCTCCGGTGGATCAGGTGAGCCAGCTCGGCCGGGGCAAGCTCGCCGGGGAGCAGGGGAACGGGGTTGGCCTCGATCCGACGCATGTGGGCCGGAGCCGAATCGGAATCGGAGTCGACGGAGGGCCCATAGGGACTCTGGCCCGCGATGAGGGTGTAGAGGGTGGAGGCCAAGGAGTAGAGGTCGGAGCGCTCGTCTCGCCGGTCGTCGCCCCCGAGGAAGGTCTCCGGCGGGGCATGAGCCAGGGTGAATGCCGTCTGGGTACTGGTGGCGGCCCGGATGCTGGCGATTCCGAAGTCGGTCAGTTTGGCTGAGGTGTCGGCCACCAGGATGTTGCCGGGTTTGATGTCCTTGTGGAGGATGCCGAGGTGGTGGGCGTAGGTGATGGCCTCACACACGTCGAGCACATAGTGGGCGGCTTCCGACCAGGGCAGGGAGCCCCGTTGGCGGAGCACATCGTCGAGCGACCCCCCTCTGATGTGCTCCATGACCAGATAGGAGGCACCCCCGCTCGTCGTGCCGTGGCGATGGGGAGTGATGACACGGTCATGGTTGGAGAGCTGACCCATGATCTTCAGCTCCCGGCGGAATCGGCGCCCGCCGGCCTCGTCAAGGCTGTGCAGGACCTTGACTGCCACCTGACGCTCGAAGTCCTCGTCCCAAGCGGCATAGACGGTACTGAAGCCACCGGAGCCGATGATCTGATAGTCCTTCAGCCCATCGATCCCGGGATCGAAGTCCTGCTGCATCCTCTCTGGCCCTTCCGTCAGCTTCGTCGCCGCCGATGAACTCTACCTCTTCGCCACCACCCGAAAGCTGAGCGCGCAGCACTCAACCCCGTGAGGTTCAGGCCCTATTTTCGATCCCACCACTTCCTGAGACCCTGGACATAGGCCGCTCCCGGCGGCGGTCGGGAAGGAAGACATCAATGACACGCACACGACGAGAGGTCATCGAGCTGCTCCTGATTGGGTCGACCATCGCCGTCGCCCTCGTTATCAACCACGATCCCCTGTTCGGCCTGGCGGTGGCCTTCGCGGTGGTAGTGCCGTTCGAGAAGATGTTCCCCCGCCACAAGGGTCAACCGATCCGCCGGCCCCAGGTGGGGACCGACATCGCCTACCTGCTGGCGAGCCCGGCCCTCAATGTGATCACGATGGGGGTTGCCATCGTGATCGGAGTCATCAGCCTGATCTGGATACCGGGTTTGGTGCTCCGTCCCGTGGTTGGCTTGATCCCGGCGGTGGCCCTGCCCCTGGTAGGCCTGGTCTTGTTCGACTTGGCCACCTACTGGGCCCATCGCTGGGCCCATGAGGTCCCGATCTTGTGGCGCTTCCACGCCGTCCACCATTCGACCGAGCACCTCGACTGGATCTCCGGCTTCCGGACCCATCCCTTCGACGGGGCCCTCGTCGTCCTTCCCTTCGTCTTTCTCATGGCTGCAGGCTTCGAGGCCGAGCTAGCCGGGGTCTTGGCCGCCATCCAGATCATCGTCGGGTTCTTCCTCCACGCCAACGTCCGTTGGCGGTTGCGTCCCTTCCACCGGCTCGTGATCACGCCCGAATTCCACCATTGGCATCACACCAAGGACCCGAAGGCCATCCAGAGCAACTACTCGGTCTTCCTCCCCCTGTGGGACCAGCTCTTCGGCACCTACTTCATGCCCCAAGACCGTCGCCCCGAGGACTATGGGATCGACGAATACATGCCGGCGGGAATGGTGGCCCAGATGCGCTACCCCTTCCGGGGCTGCCCGAACCCCTTGCGGGCCTTCCGCCACCCCATCCGGGCCTTGAAGCTCGTCTTCAGAGTTGTCAAGACGGTGGCGGGCCAGGTCTACCGGTCGACGACGAAACGGAACTCCTACGACCCGGTCTCCGTCGTTTCCTCCGGGGGTGGTTTCGACCAGCACCTGGTTCACCAACCCCTGGTTGAGGAGCAAGGTCACCTCGACTGGCCGCCACCTACGGCCTCGGCGGTCCGCACCCACTGGACCCCGCCCCAATCCTAGGCAACCTCCGGTTAGAGTCACGGCCCGAGTCAACACCGAGGAGGGCCACAACCGATGACGATGCCAGGGGTTGGCTCGGCCAC
Organism: Actinomycetes bacterium; assembly: GCA_024227975.1. The sequence continues at coordinate 13,010 of JAAETV010000031.1, read as the reverse complement.
GCGCCGAGCGGCCGCCGGGGTGCTCATAGCCCTGGTCATCACCTCCTGCGGGTCATCCGAAGAGGTGTCACCCCTGCGGCCCCACGAAGATTCGGGGGTGGCCGACGAGCGCTTCGACGGCCTCTTCAATGTCACCGACCTCCAGGTCGAAGGCCGACCCGAGCCCCCGGTAGAACCGATCGTGTTCGAGATCGACGCCGAGTTCGGTGACCTCTCCATCGACACTGCCTGCGGCACCCTGCTCGGCTCGTTCACCTTCTTCGATGATGGGGGTGCCGGGATCACGATCGCCGGCCGCGTCCAACGGCCCTCCTGCTCGGCCGAGGCCGAAGCCCAGACGGGTCGGCTACTGGAGATCCTGAACCGGGTCGACGGTTGGCGGGCCGATGCCAGCAGCCTCGACCTGTTCAGTGCCGACGGCGACCAGATCACCCTGCTGGGTTGAGAGGCGGCGAGACATAGTGGCCTAATCCCCGGCCAGATAGTACTGCCAGATCCCGTTGTTGTCGATGGCGGTGCGGAACCCGAAGTAGCCACCGAAGTCCTCGAACAAGACAAAATCCTCCACTCCGTAGCCGAGCTCCTCCAACTCGTACCTCATGGCTTCGTCGACATCGGGCCAGTCGAGAGCGGCTGCTCGGGGCCAGATGGCCTGATCGCTGCCCTGGTCGAGCAGGGGGGTGAGCGATAAGAGGTCATAGAGGATGGCCAGGGTGCCATCGTCATAGCGTTCGCCGTCTTTCCACAACTCGATGGCATCGTCGCCACCAAAACTGGCAGTGAACTCAGGACTGAGGACAGCCTCGAGCGCAACCCAGTCACAGTTGACCAGGGCGTCGGAGATCTTGATCAGGGTCGCCTGCTGGGCTTGATTCAGATCGACCCAGCCATTGATGGGGGGAAGACCCTTGGTTGAGCACTGATCGGGGGTACGGGGAACGAAGCCGCCATCCCACATCCGAACCCCGTCGAGCACTTCACGAGGGTCGGGGGCGTCCGGGCCGAGACCGTCGCCGATGGAGAGTGAGACTACGATAGATCTGTCACCGAGCTCGAAGATCCTGACCCACTGCTCACCGTAGAACCCCCCGGTGAAGTGGATCTCGGTCGCCTCCACGAACTCGTCAGGTACCGGCTGGCTGAGGTCCGCAGTCAGGTAGACGGGGACCTCGATCGTCTCCTGGCTCTGGACCTCACCATCGCCGACATAGTTGGCGAAGTCACCGGGCTCATCACCACGCAGGAAGTTCGAGGTGTCGAGATAGGCGGGAAAGACTCCACGGTTGGCATTCTCACCCCACACCAGGTAGCCGTTGCGGCCACTGACGAACTCCAGTCGAAACCCTGGGGGCACGTCGAGGCTGTATCGGAACAGCTCGAAGTCGATCCGGGTGTCAAGTCCAACCGGGGCGGGTACCCCGCCAGCCCCAGCGGCGGCCGAACCGGTTCCGTTGGTGCTGGTGGTGGACAGTCCGGAGGTCGACGATGTCAACCCATTGATCGTGGTCGATGAAGCCTTGGCCAAAGCGTCGGTGTTATCGGCATCGCCTACCGAATCAGCCAAAATCGCTGTGCCGACCGTGGTTGTGGAATCGACGAAGGCGAGATCGGTGGCCCCGTCACCCCCTCCACAGCTGGCTAGAGATAAGAGCAGGAACCCCAATGAGGCGGAAATCGCGGCGGGTGATTTCATGGCGAAGACTCTAGACCTTGATCGGTCAGGCTTCAGCCGCCAACGGTGGGGGTAGGGAGAATAGCTGTACGCCCAAACCACCATGGCGGAAACGGGCGATCGAGCGAAGACGCCCATCAACGGTGGCCGCCAGCTTGGCATCGGGGCAGACGATGGCGAGCCCATGACCCGGCAAGCGCTCACGGGCAACGGTCCCCAGGCGACGGTAGAGGCCATCGAGACGACCGTCGCCGACCCGGCGTCCGTAGGGAGGATTGGTCACGACCAGGCCAGGCCCCTGTCGGGCCCGCAGGTGGGAGACGACCTGTTTGGTGAACTCGATGTCGTCACTGACCCCGGCTCGTTCGGCGTTGGCCTGGGCGGCGGCGATGGCGGTGCCATCACGATCGGAGGCCGAGATGGTGACGGTGCGGTCGACCCCCTCGGCTGCTGCGACCTGACCGGTGACGCTGGCCCAGGTACCAGGCTCGAAGCCGGGCCAGGTTTGGAAGGCGAAGGGGCGCAGGCCGCCGGGGGGCCGGTTGCGGGCCAGCAGGGCTGCCTCGATGGCGATCGTGCCGACCCCGCAGAAGGGATCGACCAGCGAGGTCCCGGGATCCCACTCGGCCGCCAGCACGATGGCGGCGGCCATGGTGGTTCGCAGGGGGGCGTCTCCGACCTCGGTCCGCCACGGACGCCGGTTCAGAGCCTCCCCCGAGGTGTCGGCACTGATGCTGACGGTGTTGCGCTCGATCCTGACCACGAACAGCTGCTCGGGCTCACCGATCGAGGGGGCACCAACGATCTGGTGGAGACGTTGGGCTATGGCCCCTGTGTGGTACAGCTTGGATTCGTTGGTCGAGATGCGGAAGGCGGGGGCGACGCCATCCCCTAGCCAGGGGGACCAGTCGACCTCGGCCGCCCGTTCCTGGAGGTGGAGAAAATCAGTGGCCCGGAAGGTGGCGATCCTGGCCACCACCCGGGTGGCGGTGCGGAGCCAGACATTGGCGGCGTAGAGCTGGCGGGCATTGGCCGAGAACTCGACCGTCCCTGGGCCCGCCGTCTTGGGCTTGACGCCAAGGGCCCGCAGCTCCTGACTGCAGATGACTTCGAGTCCCGGGGCGCAGATGGCAGCGGCCTCGAATCGTTGTGCGGTGGAGACCTTGGCCACCGACCGACCCTACCGGCCGAGTACTCTCGGCCCGCTCGGCATGGCATCCTAGGGGACATGGGTATTGTCGGATGGCTATTGATGGGGCTGATCGCGGGGGCCGTTGCCCGAATGTTGGTTCGGGGCCCTCACAATCTGGGTTGTATCGGCACCAGCGTGCTCGGCATCTTGGGCTCCTTCATTGGTGGCACCCTCTTCAACTCGTTGTCCGGCAACGGATTCGAGCTCCACCCATCAGGCTTCTTCGGGGCCATCTTCGGGGCAACCCTCCTGCTGGTGATTGGCCGCATCGTCACCTAGCGATGGGTGGGCGCCAAGCAGAAGACACCCTCCCGCTCCGGGAGACAGGGGCCTCAGAACCCGGCCACCGTCTGATGGTCGTGACGGGACGTGACCCGCAACGCCCTCTCCATCAGCCGCACATCACCCAGTCGGCGCCGCAGTTCGCGCTCCAGGCCCGATATCGGATACAGATTCTGGGGTGCCCGCGCTTCGCGGTGAGGCTTACTGGCGTAGCGAGGGAGGGCCGCACTGATGACCTCGGCCCGTTCGACCGCATCGTCAGCCTCACCGAGCCCTGGCAGCTCGAGGCGAACGATCCCGCTCAGGGCATGGCTCCGAGGCCCCGGTAGGCGGAGATACCACGACCAGCGGGGGAACTGGCCGCCGATGGCAAAAAGAGGGGTACGTTCCCCGTCGGCCAGGGCGGCCACAACCCGATGTTGAGCCGGCTCCAGATACTGGACGTGCTGGGTCTTGACGTAGCCGACGCTGGTGGCTTGCTCCCGACCCCGGAGAGGACCATCGAACACGACCAGCTCGGCGCGGCCGAGCTCAACCGACAGTGACTGCTCCAACTCGGTCATATGACGGTGGAGGCTGAAGTAGAGCGAGGCGTCCTGATCATCGACCGCCGGGCGGACCTCATAGGTTCCGTGCTTCGTCTCGATATCGGTCGCTCCCGCCACCGCGGTGTAGACCCCCCGCGCCACCTGGACCCCGAAGATGGTGGCTGCTCCCGGCTCGCAGCGCACGACCCCGGCCGCCACCGTGGCACAGATGGCGGGGCGGGTCAGCTCTTCGTCATCGATCCAGACCCTGGTGTCGATACGGCGAACCCCGTCGACGAAGAGGACAGTTTCTGGGGCGAGCCCAGCGGGTACCAGAGGCCGCCACTGGTCGAGGGGGAGCTCGACGGTAGCGTCGACGGGTTGATCGGCTGGTTCCAGAGAGGAGTCATCGGCCGAGATGCCGTAGGCCGGGTCCCATGATTCGACGGCGAATCGCATCAATCCACCCCTCTCAGTCCTCGACCCGGTCGATGGTCGAGGTGGCTGAGCCTTTCCTCACCTCGAAGCGAACCGGCATCCGCTCGGCCAGATCACGAACATGGGTCACGACACAGACGAGGCGACCCGATGCCGACAGCTCCTCAATGGCGGCGGCCAGGATGTCGAGGGTCTCTGCGTCGAGGGTCCCAAATCCTTCGTCGAGGAAGATGGACTCCAGCCGGGGCCCGTCGACCGTCGTCAGCTCTGCGATCGATTCGGCCAGAGCCAGGGCTAGTGAGAGGGAGGCGAGGAAGATCTCACCCCCGGACAGGGTGCGGATATCGCGCCTCTCGTCGGCATTGCCATGGTCTCGAACGGCGAACGAGCCGTCGACCGCTTCCAGCGAATAGCGGCCGCTCGACAGCTCCATCAGTCGGGCCGTTGCCCTCTCGACCAGCTCGTCGAGGGCTTCGGCCAGGAGCCAGCGCTCGAAACCGGCAGCCGAGAGATGTTGGCGGCCCAGGGCGTCGAACACCACCTGCTGTTCGGTCTTGGCCTCGATCTCGGCCACCAGGGTGGCCTTGCGGTCGAGCTGCTCACCAAGACGATCGATCTCGGCCGCCAGGGTGGCGTCAGCGGCCGCCGCCGAGGCAGCCAGACGGGCGGGTTCGGGGGTCAGGTTCAGGGCTCGGGCCTCGTCGGCCAGGGACTCGATCAGGGTGGACTTGGTTGCCGCCAGCCGCTTGCCGTCGGCCGCCACCTCGGCCCGTTCGCTCTGCACTTCCTGGGTTCGGGCGCCGGCCCAGGTGGCCAGGTTCCCCCATTCGTCAAGCAATGATCTCTCACCGGGTGAGGGTGGCCCCAAGGGGACGAGGTCGTCTCGCTGGGCCACGAAGGTCGCTCGGAACCTCTGTTCGGCTTGTTCCGATTCTCTCAGGCCCGCCCTTGCGTTGGCCTCGGTGGTCTCCGACTTCCTCAGGGCAGTGGAGGCGGTATCGGCCCGTCGAGCAGCCTCTTCGGCCGTGGTCAAGAGCTCAGGAAGGGTGGTTGGATCGACCTGATCTACGAGCTTGGCTGCCAACTCCTCGCTTTGCTTGATTCGTTGGGCGCGGTCGGCTTCGAGAGAAGCGACCCGGCCCGCCAATCGGGCGCTGGTGGCAGTGGCGGCGGCAGAAACCCTTGCTGCTTCCTCGGCTGCGGCTTCGATGGCGACCAGCTTGGCGGCGTCGAGCTGGGCTGGAACCTGGTGGACTTCCTGGTCACAGATTGGGCAGGGGGCACCGACCTCGAGCCTCGCGATCCAGGCGCTGGCGTCGGCGCTGGTGCGAGCCGCTCGCCGTACCTCCGTCGTGTGCTCGACCCGAGTCGCGGCCTCGGCCTCGATGGCCTCGGCCTCACGATGCTCAGCCTGGACCGAGTCGAGCTCGCCTTGGAGAACACCAGCCGCGTCATTGAGCTCACCAAGTCGTTGATGATGCAGGACCTGTGCCTTCAGCGTGGTCGGATCGTGGGCCTGGTCGACAGCCTTCACGGCTTGGACCCGCTCCTGATGGGCGGCGTCGAGGGCGACCTGAGCCTGGTCGAGGCCATCGCGTGCGGCCGAGACGACCTCATCGACGGTCCGAAGATCGTCGGGGACGGCTACACCTGCGAGCGCGCCCAGAGCTTGATCGAGGGATCCCACCTGTTGGCGCAAGGTGGCCAGGTCGTCGTCGATGGAGGCCAGCTCAGCCAGCCGGGGCTCGAGAGTGGAGGCAAAAGCGGCGAGGCGATCCCTAGCCTGATTCGCTTCGGACAGGCGACCGGCACTGGCATCAGCTAGGCGGATCAGTTCCTCCTCCCGCATGGCCACCCAGCGGGATGACTCGGTTGCCAGCTCCCGAGCTCGGGAGCCCATGCGAGCGTAGATATCGAGGTCGAGGAGGCGGCGCAGCAGCTTCTGGCGATCGCTGGGCTCGTCCTTCAAGAACTCAGCAAACTCTCCTTGGGGTAACACGATGGTCCGGGTGAACTGGGTGAAGTTGAGGCCAAGGAGGTCTTCGATCTCACGGTCGAGCTCCTTGACATTGCCGGCGATCACGGTCGAGGTACCGTCGGGGCCAAGGCGCTCCAGGCGGGCTTCCTTGGTCGTTGCCCGCAACGCCGCCCCTGGCCTGGACTTGACCCGGCGCACGACCCGGACCGCCACATAGGTGGCACCTCCCAGTTCGAAGTCGAATCGGACCTTCGCCTCAACCGACAACTGGTGGATGACCGGAGCTACCAGCAAAGCATTGCCGTAGCGAGCCACCGAACCATAGAGGGCGAACGTGATGGCATCTATCACGGTCGACTTGCCTGACCCCGTCGGCCCTACGAGGGCCACCAGATCGAGCCCGGTGAAGTCGATCTCGGTCATATCCCGGAAGGCAGCAAAGCCCTCCAATTGGAGCCGTACCGGTCTCATAGCTCGAGCCTCATGGGCTCCGGCTCCGGCTCCCGTGGAGCGAGATCTAGATCGATTGGGGTGTCGTCATCGCCCGACCACACCGCTTCGTGAAGGGAGTCGAAGGCACGTTCCAGCCGGGGGTCGACGATCTCGCGGTCGCCGAGGTAGGCGGCGAAGAGTTGACGGGGAGAGCGGCCATCTCGCCGCACCACCTTGGACCTCGGCTCGGCCTCACCGAGCTGCTCGACCCGGATGTCGACGGCGGCTTCACCGACCAGGGCCCGGACCTCATCAGCCAGACCGGCCCGGGCCGGTTCACGAACTCGGATCCGGAGCCAGGCGTCGCCCACCTCGGCCGCCGCCATCTCGACCTCAGCCACCGTCCCCGTCAGGGTCCGCAGAGGACGACCGGACCGTAGGGGCACAGCGCTGACCCTGGCCGGTAGGCCGGGTTCGATGCTGACCAGGTTGACCTGCTTGGCCTCGGCCTGCTCTCCGAAGTCGAGTTGGAGGGGCGACCCGCTGTAGTGGATCGAGGTGGCCCCGGCCAAGGCTTGGGGTCGATGGAGATGGCCGAGCGCCACATACGACGCCCCGACGGGGAAATCGACGGCGGCCACTGCGTACTCCTCGACCAGATGAGCGGCCCGCTCCCCTCCCCCGGCGGCCCCCCCGGCCACGAAGAGGTGAGCCAACACCAGGTTCACCGAGTCGCCATTGAAGGTCGAGCTGAGGGCAGCGATCACGGCCCGGAGCCGGGTGGCGTAGGTCTGGGCGTTGCGGAAAGCGGGCTCGCTCATGAGTGCGTCGGCCCTGACGATGGCCCGCTGGGACACGAACGGGATCAAGGCCGTCTTGACCGGGGTCCCGTCGCCAACCGTCAGCTCGACGACACCCCCGTCGGCTGGCGAGCGAGGCTCAGTCGCCATCGTGACCCGACCGAGGGCCAAAAGGCGGGCCACGGCATCAAGGCGTCTGACGTTGTCGTGGTTGCCAGCGATCACGATCACGGGCGCCACTTCGGCCAGGGCCAGCAAACCGTTGTAGACGATGCCCTCGCTCTCAGCGTTGGGGGCCGCAGTGTCGAACAGGTCGCCAGCCACCAGCACCAGGTCGACGGCTTCGGAGGCAGCGACAGCGACGATCTCGTCGAGCACATCACGATGCTCCTGAGCCCGGCTATGGCCGCGGATGGCACGCCCGACATGCCAATCCGATGTATGGAGCAACTTCACGAGGTCAAGCCGGCAAAGGGATCGACAGCCGACCCATTACCAGCAGGTGGGCTTTCAGAAGCACCGGCCTCCTGGGAGGCTTCAGCACCCGTCCCCTGAGCGGCTTCAGCACCCGTCCCCTGGGCGGCTTCAGCACCCGTCCCCTGGGCGGCTTCGGCACTGCGGGTGGCCCAGGCGGGGAAGGGAAACTCAACCAAGAGAGGCACTGGGAGGCGGGGTTGGGCCAGATACATCGAACCTGGCTTGAGGATGGTGGCCCGCTGACGCTGGACCGCGGGCAAGAAGCCGTACTCGTCGCGCCGGGCCTCTGCCGGGTCGAGGCGACCCACGACTCGAATAGCGCAGTTGGCAACGACCCGTCGCTCGACCTCGCTCGCCGTTTGCTGGGCCCCGATCAAGATGATGCCGAGGGAACGGCCTCGCTCGGCCACGTCGAGCAGGATCTCCTTGATCGGGCTCGACGAGTCCCGAGGAGCGTATTTGTTCAGCTCATCCAGCACCACCAACTGGAGGGGCTTGGCCGTGCCGCTCGCCTCCTTCGTGTCGAAGGCTTGACGCAGTACGACACCGACTACGAACCGCTTGGCCCGATCATGGAGACCGTGGATATCGACGACGGTGACCTGATGGCTGTCGAGGTCGAGCTTGTAGTTCGCGGCCTGGGCCACATCGGCCCGGATCAGGTGCTCCACATGACGGCGTGACGAGGCCAGACGGCGAACGAAGGCATTGACGGTGCCGGTACCAACAGCCCTTCCCGTCCAACGTGGATCGGCGCCCGCGTCGGGATCAGATGTCCCGGCAGAGCCCGGCAGGAGCTTGTCTTCGATGGCATCGACCAGCTGACCGAAGGTGCGGATCGTCGCCCCATCGAGGCGAACAGCCCCGTCGCCCGCATCATCGAGGCGGGCCAATTGGGCGGTAACAGCCTGGATCACGATCGTGTATTGCTGGCGCTCGTCTTCGGCATCAGCGAACAGGAAAGGCAACAGCCCCTGGCGGCAGAAATCGGCCACGGTCCAGAGGAAGGGGCTGACACCGAGATGGCGGGCCCCAGTGGCGGGGGTGGCGTTTGGGTCGCCCTTGCGGGGAGGAGCCAGGATCCCAACGTCGCGGAAGGGGCTGGGGTTGAGGCCCATGGCCCCGTAGCGTTTGGCCCGAGTCGGATCAAGGACCGCGTTGGGGTAGTCGAGGAAGAGGAGGTCCTCGCCCTTGACGTTGAAGATGATGGCCTTGGTGTTGGCTGCTTCGGCCCCCAGGACTCCGGAGTTGAACATGGAGTAGAGCAGGAAGGTGGCGTAGCTCGTCTTGGTCGCCACCCCCGAGATACCCGAGATGTTGATGTGGGCGCCCTTGGTCCCGTCGACAAAATCGAGATCGAGGAAGACAGGCTCATCGTTGCGGGACACCCCGGCCGGAAGCTTGCGGTCGACATCGTCGAAGGACAGAGCAATATCGCGCTCCAAGTCGGTGGCCACACGCACCGGGGCCCCAGGCAGAGGTGGGAGCAGGACTTCGGGCTCGAACCGGGTGGGCTGGATGAGGGCGGCCTCGCTGACCTCGGCCGGTAGGACCCCATCAGCGATGAGGAAAACATCACTCTGGAAGTGAGCCCCCTCGTGGCGGGCCCTGACCTGGGTCACCACCCCGTAGATGGAGACCATGTCGCCCTCAGGGAGCAGCCGGTCTACGGCCACCACATCATCGAGTTGGAGGGTGCGACCGGGTTCGACCGCCACCCAGAACTCGAGCGGGGTTGCATCATCGATACCGATGACGAGACCCACACGAGGGTTGCCGTTGCGACTATCCCCGGGGTCGCCCACGATCCGAGGTTTGGATGGCTCCGCCATAGCTACCCAAGCTAGTTTCCTCCACCGGTCGATCAGGCGACACCGGTTGAACTTTCTGCCCATGCGCTGGCACCCTGATGGGTATGGACGAGACTGCCATCAACATCGACTGCGTCTCACTGGCCTACGGCTCAACCACCGTGCTCGATACGGTGTCGTTCACTGTCCCGGCCGGTTCCTCGGTCGCCATCATGGGGCCCAACGGCTCGGGCAAGACCTCATTGCTGAACCTGATCACAGGTTTGGTCAAGCCGACGGCGGGTTCGATCCACCTCACCTCCGGGGCGTCGGTGGCCTATGTCCTCCAGCACCGTGACGCCTCGACCTGGCTCCCTCTCACGGTGAAAGAGGTGATCACGATGGGCTGCTACCGCAACAAGATGCTGCGCCGCCTCTCGGCCTCCGATCGCCAGCGGGTGTTCGATGCCGCCGCTCGCCTCGAGATCGCTGACCTCCTGGGCAACCAGTTCGGACAGCTTTCAGGGGGGCAGCGCCAGCGGGTCCTGCTGGCCCAGTCATTGGTTCAGGAACCGTCGATCTTGTTGCTCGACGAGCCGATCACGGGTCTCGATCTGGCCTCCCAGCAGCGCATCCTCGACCTTGTGGCTGAGGAGACGGCCCGTGGCACCACGGTCGTCATCACCACCCATCATCTCGACGAGGCTCGCCACTGTGATCTCGTCCTTCTCATCGCCGGCCGCCTGGTAGCCGCGGGCCCTCCCGACCAGGTGCTGATCGAGGGCGAGCTTCGACGGGCATTCGGCGACCGGGTTCTGGGCGACCACCACGGCCACCAGCACCGTCGCGAGCTCCTGGTCATCGACGACCACGGCCACGGCCACACCTAGAAGCTGGGTGAGGTATGCCATATTCATCGGTGCCATCATCTAGCTGCGCCCGTCAGGGCGATCCGCGCTGCCTCCAATAACACTACGAAGGGAACCTTGCCGATGCCGGTCCAGCCACTGAACACCGACGACTTCGACGGCCAGTTGTACAACCTCGCCATGTCGGAGGGGGCACGACCACTACTCGAGCGGGTCAAGACGTTCATCTCCGAAGAGGTCGAGCCCATGTCGATCGAGTTTCACAAGCTCGATGGGAACAAGCCGGGCCGTTGGGAATACGCCCCGGGCCAGCTGGATCTGCTCGACGGGGTCAAGGAGAAGGCCAAGGCAAACGGCCTATGGAACTTCTTCCTCCCTGACTCCGACGTTGGTGGCCTCACCAACCTCGATTACGCATACATCGCCACCGAGCTCGGCAAGAACCCGTTGGCCTCCGAGTGCCTCAACTGTGCTGCTCCCGATACCGGCAATATGGAGGTTCTGGAGCGGGTCGGTACCCCAGAACAGAAGGAGCAATGGCTCGAGCCTCTCTTGAAGGGTGAGATCCGTTCGGCCTTCGCCATGACCGAGCCCGGCTTCGCTTCGTCGGACGCCAAGAACGTACAAACCCGGGCCGTCGAAGACGGCGACGAGTACGTCATCGACGGCGAGAAGTACTACATCTCAGGCGCCGGTGATCCTCGCTGCAAGATCCTGATCACCATGGTCAGGACGAGTCCCGACGCTCCGCCCCACAAGCAGCAGTCGCAGATCCTGGTCCCGATCGATACGCCAGGGGTCGAGATCGTCGGCCCGATGCACGTCTTTGGCCATGACGGTGCCCCCCACGGTCATATGCACATCCGTTTCACCGACGTCCGGGTGCCGAAGTCGAACATGTTGCTGGGGGAAGGTCGTGGTTTCGAGATCTCCCAGCTTCGTCTGGGCCCAGGTCGTATCCATCACTGTATGCGATCAATCGGGGCGGCCGAGAGGGCATTGGAGCTGATGGTCACCCGAGGCCTCGGTCGTACGGCCTTCGGCAAGCCGCTGGTGGCCCTCGGTGGCAACACCGAGATCATCGCCCGAGCCCGGGTCGAGATCGAAGCCATGCGAATGATGGTGCTCAAAGCGGCCAAGGCCATGGATCTCATGGGCAACGCCGAAGCCCGAGTATGGGTGAGCGCAGTGAAGGCCATGGTCCCCGAACGGGTGTGCAATATCGTCGACCAGGCCATCCAGATGCACGGTGCTACTGGTATCTCCCAGTGGACCCCGCTCGCTGAGATCTACACCGGACAAAGGACCTTGCGCCTGGCCGACGGTCCGGACGAGGTCCATTGGATGGTCGTCGGCCGAGCCGAGATCGCTCGCTATCAGAATCTGATGGCCGACGCCGCAGCCGACGCTAGGGGCTAGGACCAGGTCCTCTTGCCCCGACTTCTTGTCGTTCACCACAGCCCGTCGGCCACCCTCCAGGCTCTGCTGGAGTCGGTGGTCGACGGGGCTGGGGCGGATGGGCTAGAGGCCGTCGAGGTAGTGACGAGTCCGGCCCTGGAGACGGGGCCCGACGAGGTGCTGGCCGCTGACGGCTACCTCCTCGGCACCCCGGCCAACCTCGGGTACATGAGCGGCGCCTTGAAGCACTTCTTCGATGTGGTCTACGAGCCGTGCCGGCCCCTCACCGTGGGTCGGCCCTACGGGATGTATCTCCACGGTAGTAGTGACACCGATGGTGCCCGGCTCGCCATCGAGAAGATCGCGACCGGGCTCCAGTGGAGGCTGGCCCAAGCTCCCGTCTCCAGCCTCGGCCCCCTCGACGACGAAGCCCGAGCCGCCTGCTGGGAGCTCGGCGCCGCCATGGCCGCCACCCTGTTGTGACCGCTCACCGCGATAGCGACCAGCTAGAGGAGCCGCTCCAGGATCTGGGCTACCCCGTCTTCGCCGTGATGGGGAGCGCCATGATCGGCGACGGCCAGGACCCGAGTGTCGGCATTGGCCATGGCGAAACTGACACCGACCCAGTCGAGCATCGGAAGATCGTTGGAATGGTCGCCAAAGGCCATTGTCTGACTACGACCAATCTGGAGCTGGGAGCACAGGTGCTCCAAGGCAGAGCCCTTGTTGGCGTCGGCATGGGTCACCTCGACGAACATCGCCCCCGAGGTCGATGCGCTCACCCCGGCCGGCAGATGCGGACCAACCGCGTCCAACCAATCGTAGGTCACGAGCTGGTCATGAGCCGCCATCAGCTTCAACACCTGTCCCCGCTCGGATTCCAGATCCCGCAAGGCTGGCCCCGAACCAGGGGGCACATAGTTGGGATCAATGACCTGGCGATTTCGGATCCACTGCTCAGAGTGGAAGATGCCGTCCGGCGACTCCCAAGCAAAGCCGACATCGGGGAAGGCGTCCAGCAACTTGTCTGTCACCTCCTTGACCTGACCGGCACCGAGTGGGCGCTGATGGACAACGGCTTCGATCTCGGAGTCGAAGACCGTGGCCCCGTTGGAACAGATGATCCAGCGGATGCAACCGACAGGGCGAAGGATC